>JBAVAV010000490.1:0-5884 GCA_049585895.1 Candidatus Sulfotelmatobacter sp.
CCTTGTGCGAGTTGTTCGGGAAATCGCTTCGAGTCGGCGGCGGCGCGAAACGCTTCTTTCGCCAGAATCGCCGACGCCTGATGATGCCCGTGCCCGTCCCGCTCCGTTCCCGAAAACCGGGCCGCCAACACGTCCGGCCGGAACGTTCGAATCACCCGCACCATATCGCTCAGGGCCACGTCATGCCCGCCCCATTTAGAAAATGTTTCCTCTGCGCTCTTCGAAAACCCGAAATCCGCAACCCGTGAAAATCTTTCTTCGACACCGTAATACTGATCGGCGGCCAGGAGTTCCAGAGTTCGCAGCGAACCCAGCACATCCGACAAATTGCTGCCCACTTTATTCTGGCCGCCTTCACCCCGATTCAGCGTCATCAAAACCACGCTTACGCCGTGCCCGCGCGATTCGAGCGTTAGCATCCCACCATCTTCGTCATCGGGATGCGCCACGGTTTGCATCAGCCGAGCGGTTGTGCCCAAACGCCGGAGCATAAGCTGCAATCCGTCGGTGTCCTGATCCTGCGGAATAGCGGGCGGCATGCCCTGATAAAACGGCTGGGCTGGATTTCCGGAGAATGCCTGCGGATTATCGCTGTTAGGCGCAGGAGGATCAGGCCGCGGAGCGATCTCCGTACTATGCTGCGGAGAAGCCGCCAGCAGCGCCGGAATCAAAAACAAAAGGATGGAAGTTTGAACAAAACGCTGCAAGCGCCGCACCGTGCGGCTTGCCAGGGGAGATCCCAAATATTCCACGCTACAGAGATGGGCTTTTTTCGCCTCTAGACGCAAATTCTTTCCCGTCTTCAAATATCTCCAGCGCGGGCCTCGTGATTGGTCTCGGGAAGGAGAACGGCTTCCAATCCTGCCGCTAACCCACGCCGTAACGGAATTCGACCTAGCGCCTATAGATGTCGATCAGAAGAAACCGTTACTGCTTCAACCGGCTCTCGATCGCCGCTACTACCTCTTTCGAGTCCGGAGTGACAGCCGGCTCAAAGCGCTGCACCACGTTGCCGTTGCGGTCGACCAGAAACTTGGTGAAGTTCCATTTGATCTCACCCGCCGTGCCCGGTCCGGTTTCTTTGGTGAGGTAGGCGTACAGCGGTGCCTGATCTGCGCCCTTTACCGAAATTTTCGCGTACATGGGGAAAGTTACGCTGTACTTTCGTGAGCAGAACGTTTTGATCTCTTCGTTCGTCCCCGGCTCCTGAGCGCCGAAGTTATTGGCAGGGAAGCCGAGGATCACGAATCCCTGATCTTTGTATTTCTCGTACACCGACTCCAGTGCGCTGTATTGAGGCGTGTAGCCACATTGGCTGGCCACGTTTACCACCAGGATGACTTTGCCTTTGTAGTCCGCTAATGGCGCCGGTTTCCCATCAATGGAATTCAGTGTGAAGGCGTAAATGCCGGACGCAGCGAACAATGATGTAGCCATGATCAACAGCGCTCCGAACAGAAGATAACCGCGAAAGTCTCCCAACCGCTGCAAATAGTAGGATCTCATGTCTCGCTCCTGGATGGAATCGACCTGCATCCCAGAGCCCGCACGTCGGCACTGAAAAGCTTCTGGGGGAGAGCATAGTAGCCCACAGCGGGACAGCGCAACTGCGAGTTGTAAAATCCTGGCTTTTTCGCGCGGGCGAGATTAAACCACCGGACTTATGTTGGCTTGCTTCACCGTGTGTTTTACGATCCTATCCACCAGTTTGAGGGCTCTGGCAGAGTGCGGGGGGCGGATTGCCGATTCGGCCGTGGCGGCCGCCAAGCCATCGTCTATGGCATCCAGTGCCAACGTCGAGCGTTGCAGCACAGTTAAGAGATACTTCTGAGCGATGGGGCGGTCGGCAGGATGAATCAATTCCCACCAGCGGCGGATCGACTCCTGGATTTCTGCCTCTGTCTTTTCGCCGACCACGAGGGTGTCGATCAGCCGGTAAACCTTGCTCTTAACGGCCTGATAAGAGACAGAAACTTCCTGGGGCATAGGGCTCTAGGGCCTGCTGGACACCGCAGCGAGCAATCGTGCCGCCAAACCGTGGATGCAGTCCCAACAAGCCTTTTGAGCCAGCGGGTCATCCAGCAATTCTATGAATGGGATAAATCGAGACTTTGAATATGAAATCTGGAAGGATTCGAGCCTGACTAGGGACCCTGTAGCGCAGCGTCCCATCCCGCAGCATTGTGTGGGGTTGAAGCTGGACACTCGCCCACCCGGGATGGCAAGAGCCTGCAGGTTACAATAGCCCGCTCATGCGCAAACAGACGAGCGATGTTCGGACGCGAGACGAGTACGGGGAACGCAGAAGGTCTTGCCTGATGATTCCATTCCAGATTCGCTTGAGAATACCAAAACCTTTTGGAGGCCCAATGAAGAGGCTGACGTGGATTCTTGCAGTCCCGTTTGTGATTTCCGTCCTGGGCAGGACGCAGAGCACGACTCAGCCCGCAGTCGGGTTACCAACCGGCGATATCCAGGAGCGAATGTTTTTTCCCCGGGACATGTTCTGGGGGTGGGCGCAAGTTGATCTTGCCCCGCCGCATAACGAAATTGATCCCAACATTTGCGCCGGCAACGCCGGACAGTACGGAGGAGTGAACGCGCCCTGCAGCATGTTCGCGCGCTACATGTTGTCAGGAATGCTGGAGGTGCGCCCCTTTGGAAGGGGCCCGCTGCGGCGGTTTATGGTCTTTGGCGCACCAACCTTCCTGTTTGGTAAGAATGTGCCGCAGACACTTTACACCTGGTCGCCCGACGCCATTGGCATCGAACACTCTTGGGGCGCTGGAATTTACATCGCAAAAGGGTTCGAGTTCCGAGTGACTCAGCACTTTTTGTTTGATCGGCTCGGCGCGCGCGACACCAATCTCGGGGTGGCGGACCAAGGCAACAACGGGCCTTGGGGACGCTACATGACGCTTGGCGTGCGCAAGACCTTCGGTACCAGACGGTGGTGAGCGGGTCGCGCCTCGCAGGAGCTAACTAATGTTCCTGTCGAAGCCCTGCATAGGTCTCGCCCTAACGCTACATGAGCTTCAGGAATGGCTCCGGAGTCTGTGATGCGGAGCTCCAACACCCTGGCTTTTCGCCCGCACCCGTGAGCATTTCTTTATAATTAAAAGTTTTCACGAACTGATCGGGAGGTCGGTAATGGCGGGCTCTTATAACGGGATGGCAGTGCCCGGAGATGGCGGCAAGATCGGCTATGCGAATGGTAAATATCAAGTCCCGGAACGTCCAATCATTCCCTTCATCGAGGGCGACGGAACGGGTCGGGATATTTGGAAGGCATCACAGCGAGTCTTCGACGGAGCGGTCGAGAAAGCATACAAAGGGAAGCGTAGCGTGACCTGGTACGAGGTGTTTGCCGGTGAGAAGGCGAAAGCAAGGTTTGACAACTGGCTGCCGGACGACACGGTCGACGCCATCCGCGAGTTTCGGGTAGCCATCAAGGGCCCCCTCACGACGCCGGTGGGTGGCGGCATTCGCTCGCTCAACGTAACGCTGCGCCAGGTTCTTGATCTCTACGCATGTGTGCGGCCGGTTAAGTATTACAAAGGCGTACCCTCGCCGGTGCTGCACCCGGAGCGCATGGACGTAGTGATTTTCCGTGAGAATACCGAGGATGTGTACGCCGGCATCGAGTGGGAAGAGGGAACGCCGGAGTGTGCCAAGCTGATCAAATTCCTCAATGACGACATGCTCAAGGGCAGCAAGAAACAGATCAGGCTGGACTCGGGCGTGGGAATTAAGCCGATGTCGGTGACGGGGACCAAACGCCTGGTTCGTGTGGCGATCCAGTACGCGCTGGAGTCCGGCCGCAAAACGGTGACTTTGGTGCACAAGGGCAACATTCAGAAATTTACTGAAGGCGCGTTTCGCAAGTGGGGATACGAACTGGCAACAGAAGAGTTCCGCGGCCAGGTCGTGACCGAGCGCGAAAGCTGGATTCTCGACAATAAAGACAAGAATGCAAGTCTAACCGTGGAACAGAATGCGGAACTGGTTGAGCCAGGGATGGAGTTCGCTCCGCCCGCGTTCCGCAAATCGGTGGAGCAGGAGGTGAAAGGCGTGCTCGACCGCATTTATTCAACGCACGGCAACGGCGCCTGGAAGAAGAAAATCATGATCAACGACCGCATTGCGGACTCTATCTTCCAGCAGGTGGTTACACGGGCCGATGAATACTCCGTGCTGGCCACGCCCAACTTGAATGGTGACTATATTTCCGACGCCTGCGCCGCGCAAGTGGGCGGCCTGGGAATCGCGCCGGGAGCGAACATCGGCGACGGCTATGCCATCTTCGAAGCCACGCACGGCACGGCACCGAAGTATGCGGATAAAGATGTGATCAATCCGGGCTCGGTGATCCTGTCAGGCGTCATGATGTTCCGCCTTCTCGGATGGAACGAAGCGGCCGATCTGATCGAGCACGGCCTGGAGCGCAGCATCGAGCAGAAAAAAGTCACGTACGATTTCGAGCGGCTGATGGACGGCGCCACGAAAGTTAAGACCAGCGAGTTTGCGGACTGCATCATTGAAAACATGGGCGCGGCGGTGTTGGCTTAGCGACTTCATCAACCTCGAAGGACACGAAGGTTCACGAAGGAAATCTGATTGTAAATCGGTTTCCCTTCGTGTGCCTTCGTGCCCTTTGTGGTTCACAAGATTTTGAAATACTGAAAGGATGCATATGCGCAAGAAAGTAACAATCGTAGGTTCCGGCAACGTGGGCGCGACGGCGGCTCACTGGATCGCTTCCAAAGAACTGGCAGACGTTGTACTGATCGACATCGTCGAAGGCGTTCCGCAGGGGAAGGGCCTGGATTTGCTCGAGGCCATGCCGATTGAGAAACGCGATTCCTACATTACCGGAACGAACGACTACAAAGACACGGCCAATTCCGACATCGTCGTAATCACCGCGGGTATCCCGCGCAAGCCTGGCATGAGCCGCGACGATCTGCTCAATACGAATTACAACATCATGAAAGCCGTGGTCGGCGAAGCGGTGAAGTATTCGCCCAACTGCATCCTGATTGTCGTCTCCAATCCGCTGGATGCCATGGCTCAGGCCGCCTACAAGCTGAGCGGATTTCCGCGCGAGCGCGTGATCGGAATGGCGGGCGTCCTGGATTCGGCGCGCTTCCGGGCCTTCATCGCCGACGAATTGAAAGTCAGCGTGGAAAACGTGACCGCATTCGTGCTCGGCGGCCACGGCGATACGATGGTGCCGCTGCCTCGCTACTCAACGGTCGCGGGCATTCCGATTACCGAACTGATCGAGAAATCCAGGCTCGAAGCATTGGTGCAGCGCACCCGCGACGGCGGGGCGGAGATCGTCAAGCATCTGAAGACTGGATCGGCTTATTACGCGCCGTCGGCGGCGGCAACCGAGATGGTCGAGGCGATCCTGAAAGACAAGAAAAAGATTCTGCCCTGCGCCGCGTACTTGCAAGGGGAATACGGGATCAGCGGACTCTATGTCGGCGTGCCGGTAAAGCTAGGCGCAAAGGGAATCGAGCAAATCATCGAGATCAAGCTCACCCCGGAAGAGAAGGCTGGGCTCGACAAGAGCGCGGCGGCGGTGAAGGAGTTGGTGGGGGTAATTGGGGTTTGATTCAGCTAAGAATCTTAGGAGTAAATTGAGCGGGAAATCGCAGTTGACCAGTGTGCGTGTTAAATACTAACGGATAAAGGCCCCCAAGGAAATTGTTGGCGCGCCCGCTCACGGCCTTATTGTTGGCTGCCATCATGTCGCGCCACCGCTTCTTCACTTTGGCACATTCGCGGCGGTGATGGCCCCTCATCGCACGTCGAAATTGTGGATCACCACTACGCATAGGAAGCCCGATCGCCTCCAGGCGCGAGATGCCATCAGTCA
>JBAVAV010000491.1:0-7795 GCA_049585895.1 Candidatus Sulfotelmatobacter sp.
ACGTCTGGCTGCCGGAGCCTCCAGTTTCCTCGTCCATCCAGGCAATCACGCGCAGGGTGCGGGCCGGCCGCAGATGGAGCCGCTGCAACAGTTCTGCGGTTTCCATGGCGATAACCACACCCGCGCCGTCGTCAATGGCGCCAGTGCCGAGATCCCATGAATCGAGATGCCCGGAGACCACGACCATCTGCTCGGGATGCGCCGATCCTTTCAAATCGCCAATCACGTTGTACCCGGTTTCATCGGGAAGTTTTTGCGGCGTGAGCGTGAGGTGCATGCGCACCGTACCCTGCGTGGCGAGGTGCGCGATCAGGCCCGCATCTTCGGCGGTTACCGCGCCTGCGGGGATACCGGCGGGGAGACTAAAACCGGTATGTGGAAGGCGGTAGTCGGCGCTGCCGACAGTGCGAACCAGGGCGGCGACCGCGCCCAGATCGGCAGCGGCTTTCGGACCGGCGCCGCGATAGCGCACCGCCTCGCCATAGGAGGCGAAAGCGTATCCGGCCGCGGCTTTTTGCTTGTCGAAAAGTTCGTTGAATAGAACGATTTTGCCCGCGATTTTGTCGCGTCCCAATGCCTTGAGTTCTTCGAAGTTATCCACTACGGCCACTTCGGCGGTCATACCGTCGGACGGCGTGGACGTGCTTCCGCCCAGCGCGGTAAGAACGATCTTCTGCGCGGCTCCGGGAACCTCGCCGGGATATTCCACCAGGGCGGCGGTTTCAACCCCGCGCACCCAATGCGGGACGGTAACCGGTTCGAGGCGGACTTCGAGTCCAAGCTGACGAAGTTCGGCGGCAACGTACTCCGCGGCGGCTTTGGCTTGCGGCGAGCCGCTGGGGCGCGGGCCGATGTTCTCGGTGAGGTGCGAAAGTTCCCGATAGGCGTAGTCGTCCGCAAGAGCTGCCGCCTTGATGGCGGAGAGCTGCTGCAGAAGAAGCGGAGGAAAATTCTCCTGCTCGGCCTGCGAAGGCTGCGGGACGGCGGTAAATGAAGGGGTGGGCTGCGTTTTCTGGGGCGGGTTTTGTGCCGGGGCGGAGCCCGCCGAGATCAAGAAAAGTAGGATGAGGAATGGAATGGAGAACGAAAGAGCCTTGGTCATAGGTGCAGGCAGTTTAGCTCAGAGCAGCGGACGAGGAAAAGCTGCGCTGGAACGGCGCCGGAAAAACAGGAACCACAAAGGACACGAAGTATCACGAAGGCTAAGTTTCACGTTCCTCCGTGTGACTTTGTCTCTCGTGTTGCGCCCGGCAAATTGAACCAACCCCGCGAGCTTCATCGACGTATACAGCGGTGACCGGATGTATTGCGTCGGCCTGGCGCTGGTACCATGACTGTCATGGACAAGAAAGAGATCAACTCTCCAAAGATGACGGCGAACTTCCTGATCTGGATTGGCGGGGTATTCATGCTGCTTTTGTTCGCGATTCTGGCGCATTTTGTGTGGAGGATTTTCTAGGAGCGGACTACAGTCCCAAAACTCGCCCCACCGGAGTTCATCTCATTCGCTTTAAGCCGACCCGATTTGGCTCAGATAAAAAGGCGGCCCCATTTTTCGGGGCCGCCATTCAAAGAGGCAGAATTGGAAGGTGTCAGGAAAGGCGTTGCAAGATACCGTTCCGCCGGGCAGAACGGCTCTTCGGGAAATGTCGAGTAAAATCGAAGAGAGTGAAGGTCATTGCTTAGAGTTGTAGCCTCTTTTGTTGCATTCAAAACGAGCATTTGCCGAGCCAAAACGCGGCGGGCGGGCGTTTCCCGGCGGAAGCCTTGCGTAAGTGATTGAACGGGGAGCACTTAAATCGGTTCCCCATCCGGGGGTGACAGATCCCAAGGGGAACCTCAGCTTCTGGGGAAGTGCACAAGCATGCACATTGGGTGCATATGACTGTTCCCTTTATTGCGTCAAAAGCCGCGGCCCTGGCCTGATTCAAGGCCAAGGGGGGCGAAAGGCAGTATCCGGCGGGCTAGCTGTTTCCCGCGACGGTGCGCAGCTTGCCCGGCAGGAAGTGATACGGCGGCCAGGGCCCGCTGATCGCCACCTGGCAGTTTTTCAACTGCTTGGCAGCGGTGTTGTAGCGGTTCTGATACTTCTCCACGGACTTGGAGTCGATCAGGTGGGCGATGTCGATCAACATGCCCTCTGGGGCAACCTTCTTGCAGCTCACTTCTTCTTCGAGCGGGTTGAAAAGCTTGTGCACCTGCACGGAGAGGGCGCGCGCCTTGGTCTGGCGCTCGCGTTCCCGCGAGGCCTTTACCTTCAGCTTGGAAAGATAGTCGCCGCCAACCGTGTCGGGGAGCACCACATCTATCATGGCCTCGCGCAAGGAGCCGTCGCGAACCACGAGCTTGATGTGCATCTCCGACTTGCCTTTCAGCCGAGCGACGCTTAGACCAAAGGCGCGCCGGTTGACCCGGACGGCCTGGCGGAGAGCGTCGTCAGTCTCGAAAATGGTCCCAAAACGGAAGGGCAACACGGTGCAGTTACGGAAGCACCCGCTAACCACGCGGGCATGATCGATGGCGGCCTTTTGATCGAGAGGACCGGCGCTCTGTTCGTATTCGCTGACAATGACCGCAAACTCCCCGCTGGGGTAACTGAGTACCGCAGCCCCGTTAACGCCCTGAACTCCTTCTATGAGGAAAGGGCGACGGGAACGAGTGCCATTGGGGAGGGTAAGGTGCTCGGTAAGACAGTACGCGTACCACGCCATATTGAACTCTCCGAACCGGGACGGAGGCGCAAGCGGGCCACCTCTGAGTTTTCACCAAAGCTTGACCTGTGAATCTGGAAGTTAAGGAACGGGCGGTACAGGGTTAAGAACCAGTAACGGGCGCTTCAGCATCACGCCCCGTACTTCATATTACTTTGGTCACCAGGCAAAATGCAACTTTTTTGTGGCAGGAGGCATCGGCTGACCTGGAGACGTTGCCAAGAGGGTTTTGGAGCGTTTGCCGCAGGCTAGCCCGCTACTTGCGTGTGACGGCGGCCCGGGCGGCGCGGTCCTGCTGGGCCAGCAGTACAACCTGCAACATTTCGTCCTGAGGGGCGGGCTTGCAAGTCCAGATTTCGAACTGGCGGGCGGCCTGGTGGACGAACATCTCGATGCCGCTCACGGGCGAGCTTCGTAGGCGACTGCGTCGGCGCGGCGCAGCCGGATCTTAACTTCGACGCGGGAGCCGAGACGGTTGATGATTGACATGAGGCGATCTACGGTGAAGCGACCGAGGTCCGCATTGCGGATGCGCGAGAAGTCGGCGGCGGCAATGCCGGTGCGGGCGTGCGCGGCGCGCACCGTCAGCTGTTGCCGCTCGAGCGCCTTGATGATTTCAGCCGCGAGGATCGCCTTGAACTGTTCCGCGTCGGCGCTGTCATGCCCCAGATCGCGGAACACATTGCCGCTTCCTTGCACCACTTCCATTTTTTCGCTTTTCACGGCAGAATCTCCTTCAATCTCTTCACACGATCCTTGATCAGGTCGATTTCGCGTTGCTGCGTCTTGATACCCTGCGTCGATTTCTTCCGGAACGCATGGATCACCCAGATTTCCTGGGCGATCCGCACCGCGTAGACCACGCGGAACGCGTCGCCCCGGAATGGAAGCGCAATCTCGAACACGCCGGAGCCGAGGCCGAGCATGGGCTTTGCAATGTCGGCCTTACCTCCCTCCGCGGCAATCGTCAAGGCCGCGAGGCAGATCGACCTGGCTACTTCCGGGAAGGTCTCGAATTCCTTCAGTGCCGCCTTGATCCATGAAATGGGCCGGGTCTTGCGAGTCATGGGCTGACCTGCGTTACTTTATTCCTGCTAGTCTTGTCATATTTGACAACACTTGTCAAGAAAACTCTCCGGCGGATTCCTCTTCGGCGGCAGGAGTGCGCTGCTTGCTTACTTCTTTTTCGCTGCTGGCGGGGCGCCGGCCCGGGCTGCGCGCTCCTGCTGGGCCAGCAGTACGACCTGCAGCATCTCGTCCTGAGGGGCGGGCTTGCCGGTCCAAATCTCGAACTGGCGGGCGGCCTGGTGGACGAACATCTCGATGCCGGGAATAATCTGCGCCCCGCGCTCGCGGGCCAGCTTCAAGAGGCGCGTCTCAGGGGGATCGTAGATCAGGTCGAAAACGAAGCGGGCGTTGATTTCCTGCTCTTGCAGCGGGCTTTCGCGCGTGTTTCCCATGCCGATGGGCGTGGCATTGATGATCACATCGAAGGCGAGCTTTTTGAGGTCTTGGCGCTTGACCGAGCGGGCGCGGGCGCGGCGGGCCAGTTTTTGTCCGGCAGCCGTGCTGCGGTTCAGGATATAGACTTCGGCCCCGCGCTCCTTGAGTCCAAAGACCGCGGCGCGGGCCGCGCCGCCGGCGCCGAGAACCAGAATCTTGGCGTCTTCCAATGTGGTGAGGCGGCGCTCTAGGGGACGGACAATGCCTGACGTATCGGTATTGAAGCCGTAGAGTTTACCATCCTGCGCGCGGACGACGGTGTTGCAGGCGCCGATCTTGTTGGTATGGGAATCGGCGTTGTCGAGATAAGGCAGGATCGCCTGCTTGTAGGGCATGGTCACGCTGAGGCCGTGAATAGGAATCTCCCGCACGCAGGTCATCAGGTCTTTCAGCGTTTTGGCGTGCAGCGCCAGATAGACGGCATTGACGTTCTCGCGCCGGAAGGCGGCGTTCATGATAGCGGGCGAGAGCGAATGCGCCACGGGATCTCCAGCCACGCCGTAGACGCGAGTGGCTGCATCCACTTGCTCGATGCGGTAAACGCTGCGTAATTCCTGCGCGGTGACTTGTCCCGGAGCGGTTTCCTCACCCGGGCCGACGGCGGCGAAAGTGAAAACGCTGCCGGAGTGTACTCCGAGCACACGGCTGATGATGCCTTGCTCGCCCATGCACAGGCCCACCAGGGAATGCTTGTCGCTCTCCCGTTCCAAGAATTTGATCATCGCGACGTTGTCGGCAAGAGTAGTGGCGGTGCTGACAATCTTGTAGTAGTCGGCGTGAAAGGCCAGCATCTTGTGCAGCGTCTCGTCGAGCTTTTTCGTGCCGCGGAAATCGTGGAACGAAAGAACCAAGGCAGCCCGGCTGCGCAGCTTCTGCAACTGCTGAGGCTTGCACTTTACGGCAGTCTGGAGCTCGACATCGATGAGCTGACAGCCGGCAGCGGCCGCTTTGGACAAGACGTCGAGCTGGGAGGCAATGGAGCCGCGAAACTTCCCGCCGCTGGCCGCACGGCGACAGGTGGCGATGACAACGACACCATGGTGAGAATCGATGAAACGCTTAATCCTGGCCAGCGCTAATGCAGGCCGTGGAATATAGTCTAACCTGAACTCCAGGAATGAGTTATCGCGAACCAGACCGTCGGCTTTTTCTACCAGCTGAGCGGCATCGGTGCCGGTCACGGCCACGCAGACTCGCGGCATGCGCAAGGGCAGCAATCTGGGCAGAAAAGTTCTGGAAGCCGAAGTCATCTCGAATCAATTGGTTCGGCGCGAATATTACAGGGGCGCGAGCGCAGTTTGCAACCATAATCCGGGAAAAGAACTTTTTCCGTGCCGCAGATAACACCCTCGTAACCTTGACCCCCGCTTACTCCCTTGTTACCTTCCGGCTGAAGGCTTTCCTTTCCGGGCCTTGCACTAGGGACGGGCTGCGTGCCTGCCTTTCCCGGAGGTAAAATGAAGAAAACAGGACTTTTACTGTTGTTGCTTGCGGCCGCCGCATGGGCCCAGTCGGGACCCGAAGCCACGTCGGCGGACCAGAACTCTTCGCAAGGAATGACATACACCACCGCCGGCTTTCCCACCGAACGCGTGCAGTTGGCTACTTATGCCGATGTATACTGCGCTGGCTTCATCAACAAGCAGACTCTGCCCGATGCCAATTTTGTGGCCGGAGGCTTAGATACTCCCGAAAACACCAAGTTTGTTAAAGGCGACGTGGTTTATCTCAGGGGCGCGGGATACAGCGTGGGAGCGGAATACACGGTCCTGCGGGCGCTGCGCGACATCGACGAATACGAGATGTATCCCGGCCAGAAGAAGTTGATGAAAGAGACCGGGCAGCCCTATGAGGAAGTGGGCCGGATACGCGTGATCGACACGCGCAGCAAGTCCGCTATCGCGCAGATCGAATACGCTTGCGACCCCATCAACCCGGGAGACACCGCTGTTCCTTTTGCGGAGAAGACCATGGTCGCATTCCATGCGCCAGCGCGCTTTGACCGCTTCCTGCCTGCGAGCAACAAAGTTTCCGGACGCATCGTGATGGGAAAAGATTTCGATTCCCAGCTGGGCACGGGCCAGAAGGTCTACATGAACGTGGGGGCAAACCAGGGCGTGAAGGTAGGCGACTACTTCCGCGCAGTGCGCAACTATGAGGCAGACCTGCGCGATCCTGTGGATTCGCTTTCCTTCAAAGCCGCGATCAGCGAGGACACGCAGAAGAAGATGCCCTCGGTGGATCCACACATGTTCACCAAGTCCAACGGTCCGGTTATTCACGTCGCCGACCTGCCGCGGCGGTCGGTGGGCGAGATCGTAATCATCGGCGTCACCCCCACCACGGCGACCGGAATGATCGTCTTCGCCCTGGAAGATGTACACGCAGGCGATGGCGTGGAAGCGGACGAGCAGGCGCAATAAGTTTTGCCAGCGAAGTAGACGCAGTCAGTCAGCCGGGGACGGGCAACCGTCTCCGGTTTTCTTTTGTCGCGAATCCTCTGCCAAGCGAGTGCTCGGCAGTTCTCGATATCGCCGACCTCATCCGATCATGGGGCAGTGTCGAACTCCCTCTTATAGGTCGCCCAGCGCTGGCGAACGCCGGCCATGATGGACTGGTACTCCGGATCGGCGCGCAGGCTGTCGTAGTTTTTGTCTCGTTCGAACCAGGGGTAGTCCACATCACCGAGCGCGACGGTGCGTTTCAGCCAGGCGAGGGCATTCTGGCGGTCGCCGAGCAGGGCGTAGATACCTCCCAGCCAGTAGGCGCCATCGCCATCGATGATCTGTTCGGGGCGATATTGCAATAATCGGGGAGCGATCTTTTCCCGCTGATGGCGCGAGGCATAGAGAAATGCCGCCATCATGCGGGAGGTATCATCGTCTGATTCGCGAGCCAGTACAACGGCGCGATCCAAAATGGGGGCGGCTTCGTCGAGTTTGCCTTCGTAGTACAGCAACCCTCCAAAGTAGGCCAGGGCCTTGAATTGGTCCGGGTTGGCCGCAACCACCTGCCGCATCTCTTGTTCGGCTTGATGAACTTTGCCGCTGTAGAGAAGCATGCGGGCGTGCATCCAATGAGGCTGAGGAGGCGTGGGATCCAATTCGATAATCCGTCCGTAGGCTTGCTCGGCGCGTTCGTTGAGGCCGGCGTAGTAGCTCGAATAGCCCAGCATTTGCCAGGCGGTTTCGTGGTTGGGCGCAAGGATAACCGCCTGTTTGAGGGTACGGATGGCCTCTTGCTCCCTGCCCTCCTCGCCATAAACGCCGGCCAGCGCAACCAATCCCTCCAAGGACTGCGGATTGATGCGGAGCGCGCTCTGGGCTGCAGCCTCGCCGCGCTTCAGATTTGCCTCAGCATCCTTCACGAAGTTTGCGCTCTGAAAGGAATAAAACGCCCCCAGCAGCGCATAGGCATCTGCGAAATTCGGGTCCAGCGAAATCGCATGCGCAAGCAGGCGTTCGCCCTTTTCGATGCTATCCAGCCGCGAATACAGCAGATACTCGTTCAGATAGAAACGCGCTTGCAGGTAGGCATTGTAGGCCTCAACGCTGGTCGTCGCGGGGCGTTGTATGGACGCC
>JBAVAV010000492.1:0-7420 GCA_049585895.1 Candidatus Sulfotelmatobacter sp.
TCACCTGGTGGCGCGCGGAACCTGCGAATTCCCCCCCAGCTATTACCTGAATCGCCTCTTCGTAGATTCCGCGGTATTCGAGGAGCGAACCCTGGCGTTCCTCGTGCAAACGATGGGCGTTGACCGGGTTTTGCTTGGTTCGGACTATCCCTTTCCACTGGGAGAAGAACGAATTGGCTCTTTAATTCGCGGAAGCGCTTTGACCCGTCAGGTAAAGAACGCGCTGCTGGGTGCGAACGCGAGAAGTTTCTTGGGACTCCCGGCCGAGCCGGAGAAGGACAGCGATAATGTTTATTCCGTAGCGGCGGTAGCAAGCTCCGGAAGCGCCGCGCCCGAGCCGGTGCAGCTCACCTATAGCTCTTACTTGAAAGTGCCCGAGCTGCTGGAGTTACAGCATCCGCAATCATCGCCTCCACACCATGATGAATTGCTTTTCATCATCGTACATCAGACGTACGAGCTCTGGTTCAAGGAGTTGCTGCACGATATCGACGAGGTCGTAGCCAATCTGCGAGCAGCAGGCGCAAACCCAGAATCGAGAGATGGAGTTTATGAAGCGGCGCGGCTGCTGCGACGTTGTACGGAAATCACGCGAGTCTTGGTCGAGCAGTTTACGATCCTTGAAACCATGCTGCCCACGCATTTTCTCGCCTTCCGCAACAAACTGGAGCCAGCCAGCGGATTTCAATCCGAGCAGTTCCGGGAGCTTGAATTTCTATGCGGCTTGAAGGATGAAAAGATGCTTCGGTATCACAGGCCAACGCGGGAGGCCTATGCACGGCTTCGGCGCCGTTTGGAGGAACCTTCCCTGCACGATGCTTTATTCGCTGCGTTGCGGGCAATCGGCAAGCTGCCGGCAGCAAGCGGCATGAATGATCGCGAGCAATTTGAGATCCGCGCCCGCGCCATCCTGTCGCTTTATAAGGATGAGCATCATTACCGCGACTGGATTGACGTGTGCGAACGGCTCACAGAATTCGACGAACTGGTTGTGAGTTGGAGGCTGCGGCACATTCAAATGGTCGAGCGCATCATCGGGATTCGCATGGGAACCGGAGGCAGCACGGGAGCGTCCTATCTAAAACTCACGCTGGACAAGAAGTTCTTTCCCGAATTGTGGGAGGCCCGGACCTTGCTGACCGAGTGAGACAGCGGTCACTTGTGCGGGTGAATGCATAACTATTCCTGCAGATGAATCACAACTCCAAGAGAGTCACCCTCATCGGCGCCGGTCTGAATGGTTCGCTACTGGCCATTTTGCTGGTGCAGCGCGGATTCGCGGTCGAGGTTTATGAAAGGCGTCCCGACATGCGGCGCGTGCGCATGAGCGCGGGTCGGTCCATCAATCTCGCCATCTCGACGCGCGGCATTTATGCCTTAAAGCAGGCTGGGCTGTGGGAACAAATGCGCAGCCTCATCATCCCCATGCGAGGGCGAATGATGCACTCACAGGCGGGAGACCTTACCTTTCAGCCCTATGGGAAAGACGAGCGCGAGGTCATCAATTCGATCTCGCGCGCCGAGCTCAACATTGCACTGATGAATGCGGCAGAAGCGCCGGGTGTGACCATACGCTTCCAGGAACGCTGCACTGGCTACGATTTCAAGACGAGCGCCGTCCGGCTTCGTAGCGAGGACAGCGGTGATGAAAGAATGCTGGAGTCAGAGGTGGTGATTGGCTGCGATGGATCGGCTTCGGCGATGCGCGCAGAGATGCTGAAGTTAAACCGCTTCAACTTTTCGCAACACTATCTCGACTACGGCTATAAGGAGCTCACGATTCCTGCAGGCCCCGGTGGCAAGCATCTGCTCGAAAAGCATGCCTTGCATATCTGGCCCAGAGGCAACCACATGTTGATTGCGTTGCCCAACGTCGACGGTACATTCGCCTGCATCTTGTTCCTGCCCTTCGAGGGCGCGGACAGCTTCGCCCTCCTCGCAAACCCTGAGGATGTGACCCGGTTTTTCGAGAGCCGTTTTCCTGATGTGGCTTCTCTTATGCCGCAACTGCCGGAAAACTATTTCGCCAATCCGACCGGAGCGATGGTTACGATCAAGTGCTCTCCATGGCACGCGGAAGGCAAGGCGCTTTTGCTGGGCGATGCCGCGCATGCGATCGTTCCGTTTTTCGGGCAGGGAATAAACTGCGGATTCGAGGACTGTACTTGTCTCGCGGATCTGCTCGACCGTCACGGAGCGGACTGGGAGCGCGTTTTCGAGGATTTCGAGGCCGTGCGAAAGGTTAACACCGACGCGATCGCGGACATGGCGATCGAGAACTTTGTGGAGATGCGAGACCGCGTTGGCGATCCCCGATTTTTGTTCAGAAAGAAAGTTGAGCTCGCCCTGGAAGCGAAGTATCCCACACTGTTTGTCCCAAAGTATGCCATGGTTACTTTCCATCGCGTTCCTTATTCCGTTGCCCTGGCACGAGGCGCGGTTCAAGACCATATGTTGGCTGAGCTGTGTGGCTCTATCGATAGAGTTGAGGATCTCGATTGGAGCAAGGCAGACCAATTGGTGCGCCGCGACCTCACTCCTCTGGAGCATCTGCAGTGACAAGCTCCGCGTTTGAATCAGGCGAGGATTTCGCGATCGCGATGGACGAACGCGATCCCCTGGCAAGCTACCGGCGCCGATTCTGTCTGCCGAAAACTGCGAGCGGCGAGGATTGCGTCTACCTCTGCGGACACTCCCTCGGGCTTCAGCCCCACTCGGTGAGACCATACATCGAGCAGGAACTGAAGGATTGGGCGGAACTTGGGGTGGAAGCGCACTTCCGGGCACGAAGCCCCTGGATGCCCTACCACCGGCTGTTGACGGAACAAACCGCGGAACTTGTGGGAGCGAAGCCGATCGAAGTTGTGGTGATGAATTCGCTCACGGTGAATCTTCACCTGATGATGGTGTCGTTCTACCGGCCCGCCGCCAAACGATTCAAGATTGTGATTGAACGCGGCGCTTTTCCCTCGGACCAGTATGCGGTGAAGTCGCAGATTCGTTTTCACGGATTGGATCCTGCGGTCGCGCTGATTGAGTTGACTCCGCCGGCGGGTGAATCATGCCTGCGGGACGAGGACATCGAATCTCTAATCGAGCGCGAGGGTGAGACGATTGCGTTGATCATGTTCGGCGGCGTGAACTACGCAACCGGCCAGGCGTTTAACATGGCACGCATTACGCGGACTGGTCATGGGCGTGGTTGCATAGTGGGCTTCGACTTGGCGCACGCTGCCGGCAATTTGCCTTTGAAACTGAATGAGTGGGGGCCTGACTTTGCAGTGTGGTGCAGTTATAAGTATTTGAATGGCGGTCCGGGATGCGTTGCCGGATGCTTTGTGCACGAGCGGCACGCCAGGGCGTGGAATCTCCCGCGCTTCTCCGGCTGGTGGGGTCACGATGAAAACACACGGTTTGAAATGGGGCCAACGTTTCAAGCGATGCGAGGGGCCGAAGGCTGGCAGTTGAGCAATCCGCCGATTCTAAGTCTGGCAGCGCTGCGCGCTTCAATGGATATCTTCCATGAAGTGGGGATGGAACGCCTGCGCGCCAAGAGTGTATCGCTGACCGGCTATCTGGAATTCCTGCTGGAGCAAAACACATCTGCCAGGTTCTCGATTATTACGCCGCGCGAAAGCGAGCGGCGGGGCGCTCAGCTTTCCATCCGAGTTTCAAGAAGCGGGCGGGAGCTGTGCGAGCGGCTCACGGCAGCGGGCATCTTCGGCGACTGGCGTGAACCGGACACTTTCCGGGTTGCCCCGACCCCTATGTACAACTCCTATCGGGATGTTTACGCGTTTGCGCAGCGATTCCTGGCTGCGTTGAGCTGAACCGTTCTTCCGTCAGGTTCACCCTGGTTGCGTACTCCGCGGCGACGCATTGCCGCAACCGAACCATCCAAGCTGAACGCATTTTCTCGGTTTTGGAGTTGCCCGGTGTCGGGCGGAGAGAAGCCACTCGATCATTACAACAGTGGCGTTACCGGAGCGAAGCAGATGCCACCGAGGTCGCCCAGAGTTTGACGGCTGGGGCGCGGCTCTCTATAATTCCTGTGATCCACGCCTTTGCAAGAAAAGATGGTGTGAGCAGTGGACGACATGCCCTAACCCCGGCGTGTGACGCTGGCATTCTAGTGCGCCTTAGTCCTTGTGAACGCGGCCCAGCGTAGCCTGAAAGGGTAATCCGAGTCCATTTTCCGGAACCAGGTTCCAAGGAGTCTAAGTAATCCAATGACAAGCAAGTTCTCGCAGTCTATCCTGGCCATTGCGGTTTTCTTCGCGGTTTCCGCATGGGCCCAAACCAGCAGTGCGGCTACTCCCTCCGGCCCGGCGGCTTCGCCCGCTGCCGCGTCGCCCTCAGTTGCTACCAGCGCAAGTTCCGGAACCAGGGTCGGAACTATCAACATCGAACAGGCGGTGGTCGGCACCAATGAGGGACGCCGCGACTTTGAAGCCTTGGACAAGAAGCTCGAACCCAAGAAGAACGAACTCAAGGCGCAGAACGACGAGCTCGATGGCCTGCAGAAGCAATTGCAGACGCAGGGCGAGAAGCTCAACGAAGACGCACGCGCCGGTCTGGTCAAGCAGATCGAGACCAAGAAGAAATCTTTCGACCGCTCCGTGCAGGACGCTCAGGAAGATATGCAGGCTCAGCAGAAAGAAATCTTTTCGCGGATTCTGCAGAAGATGGCGCCCGTGATCGTGAAATATGCCCAGGACAATGGTCTGGCCATGATCGTGGACACGTCGAATCCCTGGCCGCAAAGCCCGATCCTGTGGGCGGGCGAAGGCGTCGACATTACCAAATTAGTGGTCGACCTCTACAACGCGCAGTCCGGCGTAGCGGCTCCAGCATCCGGAGGAGCCTCTAAGCCCACTACTAAGCCGGCAACTGGAGCCACGACTCCGAAGCCGGCGGCTCCCAAGCCTGCGCCGCCACCGAAATAGTTAGTTCAGCTATGACACCGTAGCTGCCCGAAAAGTTCCACAGGCCGCGCCCAAAGCGCGGCCTTTTTCTTTTCATCAATTCATCCAGCGAAGTCATTTTCGGTGTCCTTAGGAGAAAGCACAGCTCCAAGGAGGGCTCCATGTTTGCCGACACACAGCATGCTTCGTGGGCCGAGGGCTCGCGCCGCGGATGGACAGCGTTGATATCGTTTGGGTTGCAGGCGGTGCTCGCGAGCCTGCTTTTGCTATTGCCGTTGCTCCGCCCGGAAAGCTTACCTTTACTGCGTCGAATCTCGATGCCGCTGAGTTTTGGCAGGCCGCACGGCGAACCGCTAAGGGCGGCATCGCATGCGCGCGCCTCCAACGCCGCCGTTCACGAAAGCTTCACTCCACTTATCCTGACCGCCCCGCCGCGAATCCCAATCGGCATAGCGCACACAACCGATGCTGAAGAGGCCCGGGACATCGGCACGAACGGACGCCCGGTATCAGGGTTTTCGGGAACTGGCGATCCTCAAGGAGTACTCGGTTCGTTCCCGGCAGTGAGACCTGTCATTCCGGCGCCCCCGCCCGCGATTGCTCGCCCGGTTCGCGTTTCGCACATGAGCGAAGGCGACCTGATTCGAAGAGTGCAACCACAATATCCTCCCATCGCGCGAACTGCGGGCATTCAGGGCCAGGTCGTCCTGCAGGCAATAATCAGCAAGCAAGGGACCATTGGACATCTGCGCGTCCTGACCGGACATCCGTTGCTGATGCGCGCCGCGGTTGATGCTGTAAGCCAGTGGCGCTACGTCCTTACATTCTGAACAACGAACCCGTGGAGGTGGAAACGCTGATCACGGTGAACTTCTGGCTCAGTCAGAGACTAATAGAGGTGGAGTGGCCCCATGACACGTGCGAGCGCTGCCGAATGGTTCTCGATTCTGCGTACGGTAGCGCCGGAGAAGACTCGGCGGACTGGCAACTATCAGCTTGAGGACTTTCCCGGCGTGGTCATCTCACCTGCGCCGCTATTTTACTGACGCATTTTGGAGATGAGCTTTAGTATTCTTCCTTGCAATGCCGGAAGCGTTTCCTATTTTCATTGCGGTTGCCGCCCAAGATGCTGGCAAACGGCTGGATCAGTTTCTCGTGGCGCAACTCGACAGTGTGAGTCGGGCGCGCGTGCAAGAGTTGATTGCCGCGGAACAAGTGAGAGTGAACGATGCGCCGGTCAAGGCGTCGCTGAAACTGCGGGGCGGTGAGCGCATCAGCGTGCTCGGTGAAGCGCAGCGGACGCCACTGAAGGCCGTGGCGGAGGAGATTCCGCTCGACATCGTATATGAAGATGACGACCTGGCGGTGATCAACAAACCGGCCGGGATGAAGGTGCACGCGGGAGCAGGATCGACCGATGACGCGCGGAATCGGGGGACGCTCGTAAATGCTTTGCTGCATCATCTGGGAAGCTTGTCAGGAGTGGGCGGAGAGTTGCGGCCGGGAATCGTGCATCGCCTGGATAAAGAGACCAGCGGGCTCATTGTTGTGGCGAAAAACGACGAGGCGCATCGCAAGCTGGCGGCGCAGTTTGCCCGGCGCGAAGTGAAGAAAACTTATGTGGCGCTGGTCCAGGGCTGGGTGAAGAAAGATTGCGGAACGATTTCCGCCAGCATCAGCCGGGACCGCATCCGGCGGACTCGAATGACAACGCGACTCCCGGGCGGGCGCGAGGCGGTCACGCACTATCGCGTGGTACAGCGGCTGGAGACGAAGTGTGGAAAATTCAGCAAGCTGGAAGTCAAGATCGACACGGGACGGACGCACCAGATTCGCGTGCATGTGGCGTCGATAGGGCATCCGGTGGTGGGGGACACGATCTATGGAGCGCCCGGCGAAATGCGGGCCAGTTCAGGAGTCGTTTCGTTGAGTCGAAATTTTTTGCACGCGGCCCAGTTGGAATTCAGCCATCCCCGCACAGGGGAATGGGTTGCGCTGAAGAGCGCCTTGCCCGTAGAGCTGCGGAAGTTCCTGGAGGATTTGGAGAAGGGCTAGGGCTGCCCTTTTAAGCACAGTAGCGGATCGGTTTTCGCCCGGGTCGCAAGGCCGCAGTGCTGCGGCATCCAAGTACGCCCCCAAAATGGATTGCGGATATAATGAACTGGAAATGAGAGGCTTTTTGGTACGAGCTTCAACGGCAGGACGGGCGCTCCTTGTGATGCTCGCCGTCGGTCTGCCGATGGAGTGGGTTGCGGGCAAGGCGCATGCGGCCGCCGCTGCCGAACAAACTGCACCGGCGCAATCCTCAACGCAAAGCGCCTCCACACAGCAGGGCACGCCTGCGGCGACTTCGCTTCAGAGTTCGGCGACTCAGCTTGTGAGTCCCCCGGCCAGTTCCGGGCAAGCATCGCAGCCCGCGCCGCAGGCAGGTTCAGCCTCCGAACAGAATTCCGTTAATAAAGATGCAGCGTCGGACCAGCTTCCCAGGTTCAGAG
>JBAVAV010000493.1:0-1995 GCA_049585895.1 Candidatus Sulfotelmatobacter sp.
CGCTGGTAGAAAAGCTGCTCGGGGAGCAATACGGGTTCATCGCCGAGCACTACTTCGAGAAACTTCAGCTGCGGAACATACCGCCCAAGAACGATCAGGCAGACCGTGAGGGGCGTGGACAAAATCAGTCCTACTGGGCCCCACAAGGTCGTCCAAAAAACCGCCGCCACCAGGATTGCCAGTGACGATATGCCGGTGTGGACGCCGTACAGCATCGGTTCAATGATATTGGCAACCACAAGCTCCAAAACTACAAACACGCCGAAGGTCAGCCCGGCGTGCTGCCAGCCGGGAAATACGGCCAGCACCATGGCGACCGGGAAAGCCGCTGCGATAAGCGTTCCGATGTATGGCACGAAGCGCAACAGAGCCGCCAAAACTCCCCAAAGCAGCGGGTGAGGTATTTTGACAAAGTAAAGCGCCAATCCGAACAAGAACCCGTAACCTGCATTGACCAGGCATTGCAGCAAAAGATAGCGGCTAAGGCGCTGGCCCGCGTCGTCCAGTGCCTGCGTCATGAGATTGATCTGTCCCCGGCCGGCCAGCCGGATGGCACGATTGCGCAAATCTTCGCGCTTGACCAGCATGAAGACGGTAAAAATGATCACGATAATTGCCGTCTCAATCGGTCCTGCAAGCGGTCCCAACAGCGCGCGAAGATCCTGAATCAAATTGGAAGCAGGCGCGGCAAACTGGACCGGAATCGGCCGGGCGGAGCGTGCCGCGGCTGATTCTTTTTCTGGTCCGCGACCTGAAGAAATCTCTCCCGGCACCGCAGCCAGTTCCTTGTTCAACTCCTCCACCGTGGCCGTCGCTTTACTGAACGTTCCACTCTTCGAAACATGAAGCGATTGGATCTTAGTATCCAGGTTGGCCTTGTAATCTGGGAGGTGAATCATGATCTCGACCAGTTGACCGGTCACACCCCAGCTGACCACGCCCACCAGCGCGAAAGCGAGAACCAGCACCGCGCATACAGAAGGGACCCGTCCCAAACGGATCTTTTCCAGCAGGACCACAAACGGCGTAAGCAGGAAGCTGAGCACCAGGGCTAGTGCCAGCGGAATGAAAACTTGGCGGCCGAAATATAACGCCGCAATCGCCAGGACAAAAGCGATAAGCACTAACGATTTCGAAGAGGCGGCCGAGAAATCTTTGGGGCGGGCCAAAGCATGACTCCAGTTATCAATTCGTCCGCGCGACTGAATGGGTTCGACGTCGGGCCTCGTCTCTGCCATCGGACCAAGGCTCTCATTCCAGGCCAATTGGTGAGCGACGTTTAAGCCCGCGACATCTTTCCTTTGCAGCTCGCATGCCCGCAGCCGCAGCCAATTTCCGCTGACCCTTTCGCAGTTTCACAATGGGGACTGCAGTATTTGCTGTCTCCTGCCACGCCACAACTGCAATTGTCGTGCGCACACTTGTTTTTCTTGGCGTCGTTCATTATCTTTCGCTCCTCTCTCCCTTTATCGGCGACCCCAACGCACGGTGACGGCAGGATTGATTATTATTGCGTGGAACTGGCCTTCTGATCCTTAACTTGCAGTTCGTTTACCACCTGCCGCACATTTGGAACCGCCGCTGCCACTTTTTCTGCACGCGCGCGCTTCGACTCAGAATTGACCTCCCCGGTCAATGTCACCACGCCATTCTTCACCCCATAACTCACACCTTTATGCATCCCATTTTGGATGAGGGCAGCGTCCAGGTTCTTTTCAATACCCTTGTCCAGATCCGAGTTCACCGTCTTGGTCTCGCTCTCGATGCCCGGAGGAATCACTGCAATCTCGTCCGCGACAACTTGCCCCATCGCGATCGACTTGGCAATGGATTCGGCTTGAGCTTTGTCGCCGTCGGCGGGAACATTTCCACTCAGCGTAACCACCCCTTTATCCCGGTCCTGCGCTACGGAAACATCCTTGAGTCCGGCTTGATCCAACGACCTACGGATGCTGTCAGACACATCAGGCGATTTGGTGGATGTCTTCGTACAGC
>JBAVAV010000494.1:0-11864 GCA_049585895.1 Candidatus Sulfotelmatobacter sp.
AAATGATGGTGAGGTTCGGCGGTGATTTCGACTTCGGGCGCGGCGCCTTGCGGGGCGAGGAATGCGGCGGCAAGAATAAGAGCGGCGAATGAAAGCGCGAGGCAATTCATTCGGTGGATTGTAACATTGGTAGGTGCGTTGAGCTGCCCGATTGCTGAAAGTTCGCTGGGCGGCGCTAGATGAATGGTATGTGAACTACTCTTTCGCCCCGACTGGCTTGCTCCTTATTATCGGCATCTACCCACCGCTTGCGCCCTTCGGCAGGCTCAGGGCAGGGCTGCATTCTTTCGCCTCTTCGCGGCTAGAAGACAGCCCTTGCGGTGCGACTGAAGTCGTTCTCTCCCACTATCTATCTATATCTATTCTTCTTCGCGGGTTAGGCGAATCCATTCTTCCATTTGATCGAGATATTCGGCCAGGGCGCGGCGGCCGGCGGCGGTCAGGCGGTAGTTGGTGCGGGGAACGCGTCCTTCAAAATATTTTGAGCAGGAAATGTATTGCGCCTCCTCGAGCTTGCGGGCGTGGACGCTGAGGTTGCCGTCGGTGGTTTTGAGAATGCGTTTGAGGTCGTTGAAGCTGAGCGAAGGATTGGTAGCCAGCGCGCTGACAATGCCGAGGCGAATGCGCTCGTGAATCAGGCGGTCGAGCTCGGGGAGCTCCATGGTGCGCGGCCGTGACGGCGCGGATGGCGCCGGCTTGGCGGCGTGCTCCGGCTTGCGGCGCGGGTTTAGCTGGCGTTTGAGAGATCTAGCCACCGTGCCTCCGGGCGATGAACCATCCGAAAATAATGTGCAGACCACCGAAGGCGGCGGCCAGAAACCAGTTTCCCCAAGCGGCGGGAGCGACGCCGGCGATCAAGCCCACGGCCATGAAGCAGAGGCCCATCACGGGGACGATGGCGACGGAGTACGCGCCTCCGGTGATGATGCCCGCGCCATAGAGAAGAAGCCAGGCGGGCGGGAGCGCGGCGTAGAGACCCTGGCGAAAGAGCAGAAACGTGAGGAACGCGCCCGCAGCTAGAGGAGGAAAGAGGCCGAGGGCGACGCGGCGTCCGGGGCCGGTGAAGAGCGGGAGGCCGCGGCGGTTGGCCTTCCAGCGGATGGAAACGAACGCGATGATGGCCGCGAGAAATGCTTCGGCGAGCCAGATTTTCAGCCACGCAGCGGGAGTGATCTGGAGTGATGCCAGCCGGGCGGCGGTAAGGGCGGTGAGGCCCAGGATGACCTGTCCCCAGCCGGGGACGGCGGTGAAGGAGGCGGAGCGCTCCATGGTCTCGCGGATATAGCGCAGGTCGGCGGCGAGGTCGGGAGTGGAGCGCGTGAGTATGGAACGGGCCGGACGGTGGGGACGTCGCAGGCGGTGCTGGCGCGGCTGGTGCATGCGGGATTAGTGTGGCATGGGGTTCGAGAATGGGTCAAGTTCTTTGTGGTGTAAAGTGGAGCCGGGGTTATCGGAGGCAGCGGGATAGGCGCGTCGGGGGTACGAAATCAAAACATGATTGGATTGCCGGTGGCTATGCTGGCCTCGCAGAGCTGCTTCATGTGGTCGAAGAATTCTTTTTCGGAGGCGGCGAGGATGTCTTTGGAATGGAGCACGGTATCGACTTCTTTCAAGAGTCGGGCCGCCTGTTTGCTGGAGAGCCAGTCTCCGGTGTGGGTGCCGTCGTAGAGGACCTTGGTCAGCAGCATGGGAAAGCGGGGGCCGGGATTATCCTGCAGGTGGCGGAGGAAACCGCGCAGGCGCTGGACGCGCGTGATGTTGCCCAGGGGCAAGGCCAGAAGATAGCCGCCGTGCTCGCAGGATTCGCCGAGCCAGGCATCGTGGGTGTCCCATTCGTCCTCAGAAGGGTCGCCGGTGAGGATGGGTTCGGCGCTTTTGTCGAGCGTGAGACGGCCGGGGAGCGGGTGCGGTTTGGCTTTGCCATCGCGGATGCAGGTGCAACGGACGTGGGCGTCGAGGCTCATGGAGTTACTCCCAAAGATTAGTCAGACATGGAATTGTAGTCTGTGACGAATGTCACAAGACGGAGACGTTTCCTATTCAATTCATGTTCCTGCCGGGTTCAGCCGGGACGGCAACGTTCGCGGGTGGGCTACCTTATTCCGTTGGGATAGACCAGGATCTTGCTGGCTTCGCCGGTTTTCAGGCGCTCCATGGCTTTGGAGAAGTTTTTCATTGGGATGCGGTCGGTGATTACAGGATGGAGGTCGAGCTTGCCGCTCTTCAGCAGAGCTGTCATCTGGTACCAGGTCTGGTACATGCGGCGGCCGTTGATGCCCTGCACGGTAATGCCTTTGAAAATA
Source organism: Candidatus Sulfotelmatobacter sp. (assembly GCA_049585895.1). GTDB lineage: Bacteria > Acidobacteriota > Terriglobia > Terriglobales > Acidobacteriaceae > Sulfotelmatobacter. The sequence goes on from JBAVAV010000494.1 coordinate 2,304, forward strand.
ATGTCTTCGGAAAAGTTCAGCGAGATGGGTTTGGAGGTCAGGCCAAGCAGGGAGATTCTACCGCCGCGGCGCACGATGTCGAAGGCGGTGCGAATGGAATCGGGATGGCCCGCCATTTCGAGGACCACGTCAACGCCCAGGCCGCCGGTTTGCTCGGCCACCACGGCGCGGACGTCTTCTTTCGCCGGGTTGAGCACGAAGTCGGCTTTCATCTGGCGCGCGATGGCGGCGCGGTGTTCGTTTACTTCAATGGCGAATACGCTGGTCGCGCCAACGGCTCTGGCTACGGCGATGGCGAAGAGACCGATGGGCCCGCATCCTGTGATGGCCACGGTTTTCGCGGCGATCTCGCCGGCGAGCACGGTATGGACGGCATTTCCCAGGGGATCAAGAATCGAGGCATACTCGAGAGGAATGGCGGGATCGAGCTTCCAGATGTTCGACTCCGGGATGACCACGTACTCGGCGAAAGCGCCGTCGGCATCAACGCCGATGATTTTCACGTTCTGGCAGATGTGCGCTTCGCCGGTGCGGCAGAGCAGGCACTTGCCGCAGGCGACGTGCATTTCGGCGGAAACGAAGTCGCCTTCCTTGACGCTGGTCACTTCATCGCCGAAGGCGGCTACCTCGCCGCAGAACTCGTGACCGGGTATGAGCGGAGGATGAATGCGGTTCTGGGCCCAGCGGTCCCAGTTGTAGATATGGAGGTCGGTGCCGCAGATGGAAGCAACCTTCACCTTGACCAGCACGTCGGTGCGGCCGAAGGCGGGAATTTTGACTTCGCGAACATCCGCGCCCGGCGCGGCTTCCGGTTTGACAACTGCGAGCATAGTGGAGGGCATGACGGCTACCTTATTAGTTCAGCCTTAGACACAAACGTGTAATTTTAGCACTGCGGGGAATTCTGATACTTTCTTGCCGGCAAATGGCAGTGGGCGGGTTGGCTTACGCATTGGGCCGGCAAAGCGGGAGATCCTTCGGCTTCATCGTCACTCTGCTACTGCTTCAACTAGAATTCAAGCTCGATGCTGGTTCTCGCTTCCGCTTCGCCACGCCGCCAGGAGCTTCTGCGTAATGCCGGGATTTCGTTTACTGTGCAGCCCGCCGCCATCGACGAAACCCCGCGCCTGCGCGAATCGCCGCGCGACTGCGCGGAGCGGCTGGCCCGCGAGAAGGCGCTTGCAGTCTCTGCGGCTCGCCCGCGTGACTCCGTGCTCGGCGCCGATACAATCGTGGTAATCGACGACGCCATCCTTGGCAAGCCTCGCGATGCAGGCGATGCCGCAGGCATGTTGCGATTGTTGTCCGGACGCACGCACCGGGTCATTACCGGAATTTGTCTGATTGGAGAGGAAGTGGCCGGCGAGCCGGGCCAGCAACTCAAAACTGAGAACCGGGAACTGAGAACTGCCTCTGCGACGACGCTCGTGACCATGTGCGAGTTGTCCGACGAAGAGATCCGTGCCTACGTCGCTACTGGCGAGCCCATGGATAAGGCGGGCGCCTACGCCATCCAAGGAATCGCTTCGCGCTGGATTCCGCGCATCGAAGGCGACTACAGCAACGTGGTGGGACTTCCGGTGGCGCTGGTTTGGAAAATGCTTAGGAAATTAAAAACTATTTGACGCTTGTTACGGAGGGTAGAAGGCGCAGGCCCTTCAAGACTTCTTCTCTTGATCTTTTTCCAGCTTCTCTTTCTTTTCTTCTTCCGGATCTTTCATTGCCGACTTGAAATTCCGGATGCCTTCGCCCAGTCCCTTGCCCAGCGATGCAAACTTGCTGGTGCCGAACACCAGAAGCGCGATAGCCACAATTAACAGCAAATGCAAAGGCTGAAAAAGACCTTCACCCATAACGCCTCCATCAGGCAACTTCAGCAGACGCAGCGTAAGTCAGCCGAAGCCACCAAAAAATTCTAGGCTACTGGAGGGAGAGAGTCAAAACAGCGTCGCCCCGCAATCTAGCGGCTGGTGTAGAATCTTGACTGTAAACCCCGCCGCCGGATTAGTGCGCAGCCGAACAAGGGCTAAACCAATCCGCGGATTCCTTCCTCGTCGGGACGTGGCTCAGCCTGGTAGAGCACTCGCTTGGGGTGCGAGGGGTCGGCAGTTCAAATCTGCCCGTCCCGACCAATTTTCTCAAACGTTGCGTAGTGGTGCCTCTCGACTGTTCCACCATCACCCTTCCGCGCGTCGCCAACCCCGAACCAAGAGAATCACTTTAAGGCGAAGCTGCACTCTCAGACAATGGAGGCAAGGCTCCGCTTGCGTCACGAGCATTTGAGTTCAGGGCGTTTAGTCAGACCCAGGGAGATTTTCTATGTCGGGGCAAGTGATTCTGTATTTTGACGATCAGGCGGACGCCCTGCGTTTCGCGCTGGCTGCGGGATCGGTGATGGCAGGGGAGAGCGCCGGCGCTCCCGGCGACCTGCTGGAGGAAACCACACGCGTCACCCGCATCCGGCTCGACGCCAATGCCGCCGAACCCCGGAAGCCCACCCCGCCAAAACACGCAGCGTAGTAGCGCGTGTCCGTAACCCGATGTTAAGTGATTCGTTTTGGTCCGCCGTACATGAGTGCGTTACTGCGGCTGCTGTCAGCTCGCCGTCCTGCGCGTAGAAAGCAAATTCAGAATCTCGCGCAAGCCCTGGCGGATGTGCTGCAGCTCGGCCGCGGAATGGGCCGGAAATGGAATTGTGCTCTGGGTTTTGTCGGCTTTCGCTTCCGAGCGTAGTTGCTGGCGGGCGCCCGCAATGGTAAATCCATGCTCGTAAAGCAGCTGCTTGATGCGCAGCACGTTTTCCACGTCGCGCCGACGGTACATGCGCTGCCCGGTGCTGCTCTTCACCGGTTTCAGTTGCGCGAACTCGGTTTCCCAGAAGCGCAACACGTAGGCGGGCAGACGACAAAGGCTCGCGACTTCGCCGATGCGGAAGTAAAGTTTGTCGGGGATCAACACTTCGCCCGGCCTGCTTTTGCCTTCAGTCTTTTTTCTCGCCATGTCTTTCATAGCTTGTCTTTTGCGCCATGATCCGATGCCGCTGTGCCAAACGCCGTGTAGCCTGCCTATTGTGCCACAGGCGCGGGAGGGCTCGGAGAGATTTTCGGCGCGCATGCAAAAGCCCCTCGGGAGGTGCTTCTCCTGAGAGGCTCTTGGGAATTCTGGCCCGTGCGAGGTATCGTCTCGCTGACGGTTAATGTTTCTTTTTCTTTTTTGCTTTCTTCTTCGTTGCCATGAAGCTGCCTCCGTGAACGATTTTCCCTTGCAAGGTTGTTGAACTGCCGGCCAATCTGCCATACACCGCTCAATGTGTAGTATGAGCGGCGCGCTTACCCCAAGATATTGCGGCAGGGTACGTGTGGTGTCAACATAATTCTTCAGTTGCGAACAAATTTCTGCGACGCTCCACCGGTCAATGCCTTCGCTTGTTGCTTGTTTTCCCGTAGAAGATCAGCCGGAAAGAAGCAACGGCATGATCTTGCTGATGGGCACTCCACCCTTTTGCTGGCTACCGACAACAAATGCCCAACCTCTGGTAGTAGACTGCGTTTGCATGCGTGATCCGGTCGAACTGGAAATCTTCAAGAACCTCTATCATTCCATCGCGGAGGAAATGGGCGCGGCGTTGCGCCGGACCGCGTTTTCTCCCAACATCAAGGAGCGGCGCGACTATTCCTGCGCGGTTTTCGATGGCGCCGGAGAAGTCATCGCCATGGGCGACCACATGCCGGTGCACCTGGGCTCGATGCCCATGTCCGTGCAGGCCGCGATTGCGGCTTGCCCCATGGCCCACGGCGATGTGGTCATGCTGAACGATCCGTTTCGCGGCGGCACGCACCTGCCCGATATTACTTTGGTCGCGCCGGTGTATGTTGGGCTGCCAGAATATGCAGGGCGCGGACCTGATCTGAACCGTAATCGAAGACGCCCTCACTCGCGAAAAGTCGGGAACCATCCCGATTTCTACGTTGCCTCCCGCGCGCATCATGCCGACGTGGGCGGCGCTTACGCCGGCTCGATGGGCCTGTGCCGCGAAATCTATCAGGAGGGTCTGCGTGTTCCTCCGGTAAGGATTGTGCGCGCGGGCGTGATGGATCGCGATGTGCTGGCGTTGTTGCTGAACAACGTGCGCACGCCGGAGGAGCGCGAAGGCGATCTCAGCGCGCAGCTCGCCGCCTGCCATACGGGGACGGAAAGGCTGCGGGAAGTCTGCGCACGCTACGGAAGCAAGAAGGCCAAACGCGCAGCCCAGGAACTGCTGCAGTACTCGGAAGAACTGATGCGCGCTTTCTTGCAAAGCGTGCCGGCGGGAACCTACCGCGCCGAAGATTTTCTGGACAACGACGGCATCAGCGATAAGCCGGTGAAGATCGCGGTGGCACTGAAGGTTACGCACAGCAAACTGCCGAGCCGGGTTTCCGGCCCGGCCAGAATGGGTGGAAGATCCGCCGCCACACAGCCGGTGGTCACCGTTGACTTCACCGGCAGCGACCCGCAGGTCGAAGGCAGCCTCAATGCGGTTTCTGCGATCACCTTTTCCGCATGCTTCTATGTATTCCGCTGCCTGCTGGCCGAGAACGTGCCGGCCACCGCGGGCCTGATGCGGCCGATTCGTGTGACCGCGCCGCAAGGGACGGTGGTCAATGCCCGGCCGCCGGCGGCGGTGGCTGGAGGAAACGTCGAGACCTCGCAGCGCATCGTCGATGTTCTGTTGCGCGCGCTGGCACAGGCAATTCCCGGCCGTATTCCCGCGGCCGCTTCGGGCACGATGAACAATCTCACCATCGGTGGCATCGACCTGCGGACCGGCGAGCCCTTCGCTTACTATGAAACAATCGCGGGCGGCATGGGAGCACGGCCCACCAAGCCCGGCGTCTCCGGCGTGCACACGCACATGACGAATTCCCTGAACACTCCCGCCGAAGCGCTGGAGTATGCCTATCCGTTGCGCGTACGGCATTATTCGCTGCGCCCCGCAAGCGGAGGACATGGAAAATTTCGCGGCGGGGACGGAATCATACGCGAAATCGAAGTGCTGGCCGATTGCGAGGTCACGCTGCTCTCCGACCGCCGCACGCGGGGACCGTGGGGATTGGCGGGTGGTGGCGACGGCTCTGCGGGAACCGCAAGTCTGATCCGCAACGACGGTTCGATGGAACGAATGCCGGGAAAATTCAGCGCGCGCCTTCGTAAGGGCGAGCGCATCCGGATAGAATCCCCCGGAGGCGGCGGCTGGGGCGAAAATTGATGGCTAACTGTGAATTGTTACGCCAGTTGTAATCGTGGTTATTTGAGGAGGTTTTTCATGCACATCATTCGATCGGTTGGTGTAATGTCAGTAGCAAAGATCATGGGATTGATCTACGGCTGCATGGGATTAATTTTTGCCCCGTTGTTTCTGTTGATCGGACTGCTGGGCTCCTTAGCCGGACAGCAAAAGACCCCGTTCGCCGGAATGTTTGGCGTGGTGTTCGCGCTCCTCATGCCTTTCTTCTACGGGGCAATTGGATTTGTTATGGGCGCGATCGGCGCGCTTCTTTATAACCTGTTCTCAAAATTGGTGGGCGGTTTTGAATTGGAGATGGAGCTGCGGCCGGAGACCCTGACGGCGCCTTACCCCATCATCCCACCCGCAAGTTGAGGCGCCTGGCCTCTGAGCCGCACGCCGAAATCCTGAGGAACGCGAAGGACTCATCTTTATGCCCGATCTCGCAGTTCACTATCTCGACGAAGCCCACCGTCAGATGCGCGGACAGAAGCGCCTAGCGGAGGGCGCGATGGCGCAACTCAAAGACCACGAGCTTTTTTTCACTCCCGACCCCGAATCGAATTCCATCGCAGTCATCGTGAAGCACATGACCGGCAACATGCGCTCACGCTTCACTGCCTTCCTCACCACAGACGGAGAGAAACCCGATCGCTTTCGCGATCAGGAATTCGAGCTTCACTCTGCAATCGGCCGCGCCGATCTCAGCGCCTGGTGGGACGAAGGCTGGGCGCGGGTGTTTGCCACGATCGATGCGCTCAAGCCCGAGGACGTCATGCGCACCGTAACCGTCCGCGGCGAATCCCACACGGTGTTGCAGGCCATCAACCGGCAGATCGCGCACTATGCCTACCATACCGGGCAAATTGTTTTTCTGGCCAAGCACATCCGCGGCGGTAAGTGGAAGAGCCTGAGCATCCCACGCGGCCAGTCGGAAGAGTACAAGACCGCGAGGCCCACGTTTGACAAAGGAAAGACTGACAGCGAAGTGCCGCGGGAGAAATGATCGAGGGATTTTTCCTTTAGACGATCAGCGGCTGCCGACCACGCCGCGCACCGATTCAATGAGCTTGACGGAATCGTAGCCGACGCCATCTTTGAAAACCGTTTCCACGTTTTCGATATCTTCGATTTTGTTCGACGGATCGCCTTTGATCACGACCAAGTCCGCTTGCTTGCCGGGCGTGATCGTGCCGATGCGGTCGAGATCGCCAAGAAACTGCGCGCCGTTGAACGTGGCAATGTGAATTGCCTCGAGCGGCGTGAATCCTGCTTCGACCAGCAACTCGACTTCGCGCTGGTCGCCGAAGCCAGCGATCACGCCTCCCATGCCGGTGGGGTCGAGGCCCGCGAGCAGCAAGCCTCCGGCTTGCGAGAACGCGTGCTCAAATTCCATTTCCTTGTTGAAGGCGGCCGGCCAGGGAGAAACCTCGCTGCCGAATTGCTGCCGCAGCCTGCCCACATCGCTGGAGCGAACGCGATTCCAGAGTAGCGCGCTGCGGGCATCGGGAGAAAGCGCATCGAGGACGCGCTTCTCGATCGTCGGCCGTCCCGGGAAACTGCCCATCTCAAATACGGGCAGCGTCGAGGTGACCGCGACGTGGCGCTTTACAAGATCAAGGATCATATCGTGCAGCGGGCCCGCCTTCACGTCGAGCTTGGAAATGAGCCCGGGATTCTCTGACGACTCTGGACATTGTCCCGGCGTTTTCGCGGGATCGAATTCCGTATCCACTAGCAGGCCGTGCTCAAGGTCATCGATGCCGAGCGCGGCGGCTTCACGAAAACCGATCGAGCAGAGATGCCCAGTAACCTTTGCGCCGCGCTTGTGCGCGGCCACCACGGCCGCAGAAAGCTCCGCCGGAGTAATGAACATGTAAGCCTTGAAATTGTCGACGCCCTGATCGAGCCAGAAGTTGACCGTCCTGGTTGCGTCGTCCGGTCCGGTAAGCTGGTGCAGCTGCAATGCCCACGACCCTGCGCCTTCGAGGTAGGGCCCGGTAACGTGCATCTTTGGCCCGGGCGTTTTCCCGGAATCGATTTCCTTTTTCAGTTCCAGATCGGTGTAGGGTTCGAGCGCGCCCGTCGTGCGAATCGTGGTCACGCCGCCGGCCAGGTACAGGCGCGGGAAACTGAATCCCATCTCGCCGAAGATGCCATCCCCCATGGGATAGAACATGTGATCGTGCATGCCGACCAGGCCGGGGATGACGCTGTAGCCGTGCAGATCGAGAACCTGCGCATCTTTCGGAACGCTTGCCGAGGAAGCGTCCGCGACCGATTCGATTTTTCCTTTGCTGAGAATGATCGTCTGGTCCTCGCGTGCCGCTGCGCCGGTGCCATCGATTACGCGCACGTGGGTTAGCGCGACAACCGGTGCGTCCACTTTGACGAACGCCTTCACCTGGGGGGAGAGAGACTGACTCCAGCTGAGGCAGGCGCAGATACCTAATCCCACAACGACGAAAAACTTACGCATTGAAAATCCTCCGTGAAACTTCCGCAGGATTGTATCCGAGATAGGGGCAGGATATTCGCCTTCGCTGCGGTCGTGGCTCAGTTTGAATTTTTCGGCCTAGTTCAGAGTCATCCTGAGTGCAGCCGTCTTGCAGGCGGAAGGAAGGGTCTCCCACCGGCCGTATCGATGGGAGATCCCTCACGCGGCTGAAGTACGCCGCGTTCGGATGACGCCTTCTAGAAGAATGAATTCAAACTGAGCCATTACCTTCGCCGCCCGGGCGCGAGGGGAAGGCTGTTTGCGCCTGCTAGAATCAGAGATTAGCCCCACATCTCATGGACGCCGCCAATATCCGCAATTTTGCCATTATCGCGCACATCGATCACGGCAAATCCACGCTGGCGGACCGGTTGCTGGAGCTGACCGGATCGCTGACCGCGCGCGAAATGCAAGCCCAGGTGCTCGACTCCATGGATCTGGAGCGGGAGCGCGGCATCACGATCAAAGCCCATGCGGTGCGCATGGCTTACACCGCGCACGACGGCCAAACCTATCAGCTCAACCTGATCGACACGCCCGGCCACGTGGATTTTTCCTACGAAGTTTCGCGCTCGCTGGCGTCCTGCGAAGGCGCGCTGCTTATAGTCGACGCTTCGCAAGGAGTCGAAGCGCAAACCCTCGCTAACGCCTACCTTGCGATCAACAACGGGCTCGAAATCATTCCCGTAATCAACAAGATCGATCTGCAGAGCGCCGACATTCCGCGCACTAAGGAAATGATTGAAGGAGCGGTCGGGCTCGACGCCTCGAACGCGATCCTTATCAGCGCGAAGACCGGCCAGGGCGTCCCCGATGTGCTGGAGGCGATCGTGAAGCGGGTTCCGCCGCCCAAGGGCAGCCCGGACAGCCGGCTGCAGGCGCTGGTTTTTGATTCGTGGTTCGACTCCTATCGCGGCGTGATCGTGCTGACCCGCGTATTTCAGGGCACACTGCGGAAAGGACAGAGAATTCGCCTATGGTGGAATGGGACCACCTTCGATGCGGAGACTCTCGGAGTGCTCACTCCGAAGCCGGTGGAAATCGACGAACTGAAAGCGGGCGAAGTCGGCTTCGTCATCGCGAACATCAAGAACGTCGCTGACACGAAAATCGGCGATACCATCACGGATGACGCCAACCCGGCGTTTGAAGCGCTTCCCGGCTTTGAAGAAATCAAGCCCATGGTCTTCGCAGGGCTCTACACGGTGGACGCGCACGAGCATACGCGGCTGCGCGAAGCGCTGGACAAATTGCGGCTGAATGATTCGTCATTTTTCTTCGAGCCGGAAAGTTCGGTCGCGCTCGGCTTCGGCTTCCGCTGCGGCTTTCTCGGTTTGTTGCACATGGAGATTATTCAGGAGAGGCTGGAGCGCGAGTTCAATCTCGAGCTGATCACGACCGCGCCCGGCGTGCGTTACAAGATCACCAAGACCGACGGCGTACTGATCGAAGTGGATAATCCTTCGCGCTGGCCCGATCCCAGCGAAATCGCCAAGGTGGAAGAACCGGTGATCCTAGCTACCATCCTGACGAACGAAGAATATGTCGGCGGAATTCTGAAGCTGGTGGAAGAAAAGCGCGGCAAGCAGAAAACTTTCGAATACGTCAGCTCGTCGCGCGTCATGCTGCACTACGAGTTGCCGCTGAACGAAATCGTGCTCGACTTTTATGACCGCTTGAAATCGGTTTCGCGCGGCTACGCCTCGCTGGACTACCATCTCGCCGGCTATTGGGAATCGCCGATGGTGAAGCTCGACATCCTGGTCGCGGGCGAGCCGGTAGATGCGCTCTCAATCAT
>JBAVAV010000495.1:0-1513 GCA_049585895.1 Candidatus Sulfotelmatobacter sp.
GACGACATAACTCCCGTGTGGCAGCGTCTCTCCAAACGGCAGCATCATTGCAATCGTTCCCTTCTTCAAAGGAACATGCTGATACCCGATCTCGGTGGCCCGGCCGTTCTCGGCGATGGCCTTCGCGTCGAAGGTCAAATCAATGTCGTCCACTGTCGTATTCGATACTTCCACGCTGCCATCGATCCGGTTTCCGGTCACGTGCGCCGGGACCTTCCATACCAGGGTCATTGCCTCCACAACGTTGATTACGAATTCCAGTTGCACCGCCTGCTGCGGCTTGCCGCTGTCTTTCACCGACAGCACAAAATGATATTCACCCGCCCGCTGCGCCTCTCCGCGCAGCACTCCACTTTCATCGAGCGTGATTCCGGGCGGCAAGGCGCCGCTGCTCACCATCCAGTGCAGCACCGGCACGAAGTTGCCTCGCGCTCGAAAAGCTACCAGGTACCGGCCGTGCGGATACGTTGCCGGCAACTCTTCAGGCTCAATTACCAGCCCCTTGTCCCTCTTCGCGGCCTGAGCTGGCGTGGTCGGATTCTGCCCGGTCGGATTCTGCGCCGTGCTCTGTATCGCCGTGAGACCGGATTCTGCCGCCGCGCCCGCTGGCGCGATCGCGAGCACCGGCGCAATCGCACACAGCATCGCGAGTGTGCCTGCCGTTTGCTTCATCCTTAACTTGATCTTCACAATCGGGCTCCGCACAAAAAATCTAACGCCAATCGTCCATCGGCAGCGAAAGAAGTTCCACGGCAATGTCCGGAAGCCAAAGTAGGCAGCTCATTCCCTATTTTAAGAATCCACCCACCGCCGCCAAGAACAGGGTGTTGTCATCAACAAATGTCATGTGTCCGGCCTTCGGCGGGATCACGATCTGCGACCCCCCGATCTTCGCGTGCATGGCCTCCGATAGCGACGGATCGCATTCGTCGTGATCGCCGGCCAGAATCAGCGTCGGTACTTCGATGCCCGCCAGCCGCTCCGTGTACTCCACCGATTTCAGATTGCCATCAACCACATACTCCCCGTGCGAGCCCCACATCTCGCGATAAAGATCCCAGCTCGTGTTTCCCGCCGCCACCGGATCGTAGTTCGGGTCTGGCCGGTTCTGATATAGATAAGGAAAATATCCTTCGCCCCCTTAGTTGCCTTTTTCCCGGCTTTCCCGAACGCGCACATGGCGGCAAACAGCACCGCCAGAAGCGCAACAGCGTAAAGAAACGTAGAGTGTTGTGTGCGGAACGTCCGGTTTGTTCCGCCCACTTTGCGGACGCCGGACGCCGAAATCCGGGATCCGCTCTCCCGGCGCCCAAACCACAGCCATTGCCTGGAATCTGCAATAGGAGCCATGTTTGCCATGCTAATCCCCCTGACCCAAAGTGCACAACGGCGAGTGGGTCCCGTGACACAATGTTGTCCTCGTGGAAACTTTTTCTCAGTGTCGCGCTACTTATTCCCTTGGTTCGGGTTGGAATAAGGGAACAATATACGTGTGCTAATCTCGGAAATATTG
>JBAVAV010000496.1:0-1605 GCA_049585895.1 Candidatus Sulfotelmatobacter sp.
ATCCCTCGCTTCGCTCGGGATGACAACGGCCTTGGAGCACCCCAGTTCTAGCGCTTCGCCGCCATCGGCACTCTCGCCGCCTCGGGAGGAGCGCTTGGCATCGTGGTGACTCGCGCGCCTTGCGGCGAAGTCTGTGCTGGCCCCGCGACCGGTTGCGCGGGCACCGCAGTCGGAATTAGCCCCAGCGCCTTGCGCACCTCGGTGTCGAGCTTGGCCATGGTGTCTTTGTTGTCTTTGAGGAACTGGCGGGCGTTCTCGCGACCCTGGCCGATGCGCTCGCCTTTGTAGCTGAACCACGAGCCGGATTTCTCAAGAATGTTGTTGTTCACGGCGAGATCGAGCAGATCGCCTTCGCGCGAAATACCCTCGCCATAAAGAATGTCGAACTCGGCTTCGCGAAATGGCGCGGCCACTTTGTTCTTTACTACTTTTACCTTGGTGCGCGAGCCGGTCACGACGTCGCCGTCTTTGATGGCGGCGATGCGGCGAATATCCACGCGCACCGACGAATAAAACTTCAGCGCCCGCCCGCCGGTAGTAGTTTCCGGGTTGCCGAACATGACGCCGATTTTCTCGCGAATCTGGTTGATGAAGATCAGGCAGGTGCGCGACTTTGAAACTGTTCCCGTCAGCTTGCGCAACGCCTGCGACATCAGCCGCGCCTGCAGTCCCATATGGCTGTCTCCCATTTCGCCGTCGAGTTCAGCTTTGGGCACCAGCGCCGCCACCGAATCGACCACTAACACATCAATGGCGTTTGAGCGCACCAGCGCTTCGGTGATTTCGAGCGCCTGCTCGCCATAGTCGGGCTGCGAGACCAGCAGGTTGTCAACGTCGACACCCAGCTTCTTGGCGTAGCCGGGATCGAGCGCATGCTCGGCATCGACGAACGCGGCCATACCGCCGGCCTTCTGCGCCTCAGCAATCACCTGCAAAGTGATTGTGGTTTTGCCGGAGGATTCCGGGCCGAACACTTCCACCACGCGTCCGCGCGGAAAGCCGCCCACGCCGAGCGCCGCGTCAAACGAGATGGCGCCTGTCGAGATCACCGAGATCGGGACGATCGCTTCCTTCGACCCCAGCCGCATGATCGAACCTTTGCCGAATTGCTTTTCAATCTGCGAAACCGCCAACTCGATTGCCTTGCCCCGTTCATCCGCCATGGGAGTGTGGCTCCTTAAAGTGCCTTTTAGTGCGTCTGGGCGGATTATACATATGGAATGAAGCGAAGAAAAGGCGAATCTTAATAAATCTTAATAATAAACAGTGGAAATCGTTCCGAAATGGGCAAGCAGGACGATCTAGCAGGACTGCTTAGCGCGGCTGTACCAGAACTCGGATCTCTTCTTGTTCTCGCGAACGCCGCGACCGGTCTCGTAGAAGTACGCGACATTGTGGGCAGCATCGCTGTGCCCTCGTTTTGCTGCGCGGAGGTACCAGCCAAAGGCCTGCGTCGGATCTGAGGCAACGCCTTCGCCCCGACTGAAGCACACTCCTACAGAAAACTGGGCTTCGCGCTCGCCTCTTTGCGCGGCCTGCAACTCCAGTTCGAAGCCCTTCTTATTATTCTTCGTCACGCCCCAGCCGTATCGATAAGCCTTCCCG
>JBAVAV010000497.1:0-16501 GCA_049585895.1 Candidatus Sulfotelmatobacter sp.
GAGACTCAAACGTTCTTCGGGCCACGGTATAACGACTTCAATTCGTCGATGATGTGCTGACCTTGGCTCCCGCAGGTTTCTCGCCATCGGGCGCAGCCGTCTCCCGCAACGGCAACTCCACTACCCACGCCTTCGCTCCGGCGATCGTAACTTCGTTCCGCGAAGCGGCATATTCTCGGCGGATGTAGCCTAGCGCCACCGTCGATTGCGCTTTGCCGTTGCCCTGAGAAGCGTCTTGAGAAGTGTTCAGAGTGGTTGCGCTGGTGACCTCACCTACTTCCTTTTCGCCGATGAGTACTTTCGCACCGGGCGCGATCTGTCCTTCACCACTCCGTGACGCGTACCCGGTGAACTTGCGATGAACGCTGCCCCGCGAGCGAATACGCTCCACAATCTCCTGGCCTACGTAGCAGCCTTTGTTGAAGTTGAGCGCGCGCATCTGTTCGGTTTCCTGCGGAAGATCGCGTTCGCGGATGTCCACGCCGTACAACGGAACTCCCGCCAGAATGCGCCGCATCTCCTGCGCCTCAGAGCCAACCGCAGTCCCGCCTGCTTTCAGAAGAGCATCCCAGAGTTGCTTCACGTACGCCGGCGCGAGCCAGATTTCGTAAGAGTCGCGCAGGGCGCCCTCCCCACGGATGATCGTGCACTCCAAACAGCCGCATTCGCAATCGCATTGAGCGGCAAAAGACTGTAGCGGCTGCAGTTCCGGAAATTCCACGCCCGCTGCTTGCAGCACTGTGCGCGATTTCGGTCCGCTCACGCCGATAGCAGTGAACTGGTCGCTGAGATTGCTGACCTCAACCTCGTCCATGATGATGTAGTGATCGAAAGTCGCCAGAATCTTTTCCACCTGGCTGCGGTCGGTCTCCACGATCAGCGACTCGCCCAGAGTGAAGGCGTGAAGATCGCCCAGAATGCGTCCTTGAGGATTGAGCAGGAAGGCATAGATGCCCTGGCCCATGGCTAGATCGCGAATGTTATTGGTGACCATGCCATTCAGCCAGCGCACACGATCCCCACCGCTGAGCGATATTCGGGCGCGGAACCCCAGGTCGTAAATGCCGCAGCCGCTAAGTAGAACCGGGAGTTCCACTTGCGGGTCGGCGAAGGCCGCGGCGACGGTCGCGCCACGATAGTCGGCCCGGCGGGGCGAATTCAGCGTTTCCTGTAGGGCAGAGAGAGTCATGCAACCCTTTTGATTATAGCGAAGTGCGGCAGGATGCAGCCGCAAAGGCGCGAGCCTAGGCACGATTCCCACGTGCGCTTTTCACCTGCCAGCGGCTCCTCGCACAAGGCAAGAGCGCGAGCGATCTTCAATTCCGTTTTCCTGAGCTATCGACCCGGTACGAAGTCTCCGATTTCCGGGACAAGTGACGTGCATCCTAGCCCGCTACCGACGTATCATTCCGTGATGTTCGCCATTTGCTGAAGGGGTTGTCATGAGATTGCTCAGGTTGGTAGCCGTGGCTGTGTTGGCGTGTGCGCCAGTAGCGGCGATTGCCCAGTCGGACGCGCAGAAAACCCTCGACCGGTTCAAATCCATGGTTGGAACTTGGGAGGGCAAAGACGCCAAGGGAGGGCCGGTGGAAGACAGTTACAAGCTCACTGCCGGCGGCACGGCCGTCATGGGCGAAAACAAGATGGGCGAAGAGGATATGCTCAGCCTGTTCTATGTTGATGGCGAGCGCCTGCTTATGACTCATTTCTGCCCTTCTGGTAATCAGCCGCGCATGAAGGCCACTTTCTCGCCCGACGGAAAGACTGTGACGTTCAATTTTATCGACGCCACCAATCTTCCCGACCTGCAAGCCGGACACATGAGCAACGCGGTGTATGTCTTTACCGAGGCGGATCATTACATCGAAGAGTGGACTTGGAGCAAGGGCGGCAAGACCCCCGTATTCCACTTCGAAATGCAGCGCAAGAAGTAGCGCGGTATTTTCGACCAAGTAACCCAGCGAAGAAGCTGCGGGCGGAATCAGGAACCTCGACGAAGAATCAACAGCTTCCACCAACTTTCAACGGCTTACACCAGAAATCAACAACTTAGCCGGAAGCTACAATCACTGCGTCAGGCTGCGATGCTAGCGCGTCGCGTACTCGGATGACCTTCCGGAGGACCCGAGCCAAGAAATACGATCTACGGTCATTCTAGAGGCCCCGGCGGGGGGTATTGTTGAAGTGTTCAGACCGGCGAAATACAGTCTATCTTGAACTAATTAGAGTGATGCGAACTATAGCATCCAGCTAACATTCATCCATCCTACTCATTCTGTTTGGCTTGTGGTAACGTTCCAGCCGTGGACGCGAAAAACCCTGCAAGAAAACGTGTCGCGGTGATCCCCGGGGATGGCATCGGCCGGGAAGTTATCCCCCAGGCCATCAAAGTCCTGGAAGCCGTTGGAGCTGCAGTGGAGTTGACCGAGTTCGACTGGGGTGCGGAACGTTATCTGGCTGACGGCATTACCGTTCCTCCCGATGGCTTCGCCATGCTGGGGCGCGACTTCGACGCTGTCCTGGCCGGCGCCTTCGGCGATCCCAGGGTCAAGACCAACATTCATGCCAAAGAGATTCTGCTGGGCATGCGCTTCCAGATGGATCTCTATGCTAACGTGCGCCCGGTGCGGCTGCTCGATGCGGCGTTGTGTCCGCTGAAAGGGATTGAGCCCAAAGACGTGGACTTTGTGGTGGTCCGAGAAAACACCGAGGGCGTCTACACCGACGCCGGCGGGGTATTCAAGAAAGGCACGCCCGACGAGATCGCAATCCAGGAAGACATCAATACGCGCAAGGGAGTCGAACGAATTATTCGCTACGCGTTTGATTATTGCGAGCGGCACACCAAGCTCAACGGCTTGCCCAGGCAACGCGTGCTCATGTGCGACAAATCGAATGCCATGACCCACGCCGGCGGACTATGGCAGCGCGTGTTCAAAGAAGTGAGCGCCGAGTTTCCCAAGATCGTGGCGCAACACATGTACGTGGACGCTCTTTGCATGCAGATGGTGCGCGATCCGCGGCAGTTCGATGTCATCGTTACCAACAACATGTTCGGCGATATCATCACCGACCTGGCTGCGGGACTGCAGGGCGGGCTCGGCATGGCGGCCAGCGGAAACATTCATCCCGGGGAGACTTCGATGTTTGAGCCGGTACATGGTTCGGCCCCGCCGATTGCAGGGAAGAATTTGGCCAATCCGTTCGGCGCGATTTTGACTGCCGCGATGATGCTGGGGCATTTGGGGCTGAGGCGCGAGGCGGAGAAGATCGAAGGGGCCGTGCTCGAGGCCGTGCGGCAGAAGAAGACTACGCAGGATATTGGGGGCACGCTGGGGACGCGGGAAGCGGGGGAGTGGGTGGCAAACCGCATCAGCCATGGATGAACACCGGCTGTGCCATCCTGAGAGCAACGAGCCGATTCGCGAATGCGAATCGGCTGGCATAGTCGAAGGACCCCCTCCTGCTTCCACAAGCAGCGATGTGTCAGGGACTTCTCCCCCGTTCGTGTGCTGCTAAGATCGCAGAGCGCAGTGAGAACTCCTTGAAAGGCTTTCGGGTGCGTTCAGATGGAAGGGATCCTTCGACTCCGCAAGCCCTTCGCTTCGCGAGCGCTTGCTGCGCTCAGGATGACAGCGTGAAAAAGTTACTTAGACTCGCGGTTCTCGTCTTGCTCGTCGCTGGGGCGGCGTTGGCGCAGGCTCCGGCGCCTGTGGTTCCGCAAGATCAAAGTCAACCTCAGGATCAAAACCAGGCAGATAAGCCTGCCCTGAGCGGAGCCGAAGGGAGTGTCCCTCCCACCCAAGAGCAAAAACCTGCCGGCGGGGACGCCGACGCTGCGAAAACACCCGAAGACAAAGAAGTCAAGATCACGCCTCGTGAGGCGGAAGAACTTTTTCATTCCGTCGACGAGATTCTGCGCTTCGACAGCAAAGAGACCGGATTGCCGATCAAGCGCGAGGTCAAACGCAAGCTGACCAGCCGCGATGAAGTGATGGCCTATCTCACCAAGCACATGAAGGACCAGGACACGCAACGGTTGCGCCGGTCGGAGTTGGTGCTGAAGAAATTCGGGCTGCTGCCGCGCGACTTCGATCTGGAAAAGTTGCTGCTGGCGCTGCTGCGCGAGCAGGTGGCGGGCTATTACGATCCCAAGACACGAACGGTGAACCTGCTGGACTGGGTTCCGGTGGATGAGCAAGAGCCGGTGCTGGCGCACGAGTTAACGCACGCGTTGCAGGATCAGTCGATTGGTCTGGAGAAGTGGATGAAGCGCGGCGAAAAAGATCTGGCCGAGAGCAAGAAAGATCCCACGGCCGCCGACATCGAAAACGATGAAACCGACGACACGCGCGAGGCGGTGATCGAGGGCCAGGCCGAGACCGTGGCGCTCGATTATGCGCTGGCGCCGACAGGCCGGTCGATTACCGATTCGCCCGATCTGGTCGCTACGATGGAGGCGGCGATGGCGAATGGCACGGCGGATTCGCCCGCGTTCAAGAGCGCTCCCATCGTGATGCGGGAGTCGCTGACGTTTCCCTATTCGTGGGGCGCGGAATTTGTGATCAAGCTGATGCAGAATGGCGGCAAGAATCAGGCCTTTGCCGCGGTGCTGGCCAATCCTCCGCACACCACCCGGCAGATCATGCAGCCGGAAACCTATCTGGCAGGCGAAAAGATCGAACCTATGCGCGTGCCGGATTTCAAACGGGACTTCAAGAATTATCAGAAGTTCGATGTCGGGGCGATGGGCGAGTTTGACGTTCAGATGCTGGTTGAGCAGTACGCGGGCAAAGAATTGTCGAAGCGGATCTATCCGGAATGGCGCGGCGGTTACTACTACGTCGCGCGCCCGAAAAACGATGCCGCCGCGCCTCTGGGGCTGTTGTATATGTCGCGCTGGTCGAACGCCGAAAAGGCGTCAGAGTTTGCCGCCATCTATGCGCAATCGCTGGCGAAGCGGTACAAGAAGGCGGAAGAGGTGGGCGATCCTGCCGTGCACGACAAGGCGCAGCAGGATGCCGGGTCCAAAGTCGAGGTACTGAACGGGCGCCACTTGTTCCGAACGGACGAGGGCGACGTTGTGATCGAAGAGAAGGGCGACAGCGTGCTGGTGAGCGAGAGTTTGGACGCGGCGACCACCGAGACGGTGGAGAGGGAATTGCTCGGTGCAAAGTGAGAGCAGTCCACGGTTGTGTTTCCGCGGCGAGTTTCTTTTTCGTCAGAGCTTAATGCTCTTCGTGACAGAGCTTAATGCTTTTCGTTTTTCTTGGTCTTTCCCGTGGATCCGTCCCCGCCAGATTCGTCATCCAGGAAATGATGCACGTTGGCGGCGACCGTGAATTCCTTGCCGCCGCGTTCGAGAGTCAACTTGTGCTCTTGGCCACCTAGCAATAGAGACCAGACTAGCCCCAACGTGAAGTTGGCGACAGGATTGCCGTCGACAGCAACGAGATGGTCGCCGGCTTGAACGCCGTTCAGCCCCTGAGGAAGGGAGGGCTTGCCTTCGTAGTCGGCGACGCCAAGGATGGTGAAGCGGCCGTCGTCTTCGGGACGCAGGATGAGTCCGACGATGTCGAAGTCGGGAAAGTTGGACAGGCGACCGATGTCGAAAAAGACCGTGGCATGGGCGTAGTCGAGGCCGACTCGGTAGTTCAGCAGAGCCTGGGATCCGAGCAGGCCCGCCGTCGGCAAGGCCCCGCGTTTTCCGGGAATGGCCAACGCCTCCGCATTGAACTTCACAAAAGGCACTCCTGTGAGGTGCAGCGGACCGTATTGCAGGCGGTCGAGGCGCATCAGCTTCCAGTTCGGTTCGTCGGGCAGGCCCCACATATTGGCCGGGCCGACAGCTCCGGTCATATGCGGCCAGTCAGGGTGAGCGGTGGCGAGCTTGTCGAATAATTCTTCCGAGAGAAAGCTGACGGACGCTCCCAAGTCGAGGGCGAGACTGTATTTCTTATTCTCGACCTGGCTCGGAACCTGAATCAGACCGCTCTCCGGGTTGACCGCAACTTTGCCGCTCACACCTTTGAACGCAAGGCTGCCTGGTTGCGCGATGGTGAATTGGCGGCCGGGGAAATCGATGAGCACGTCATAGTTGCGCAGTACCGACGAAGGAATGTTGATTTCAGCGGACATACCCGGGGCCATGACAGCCGCAGCGGCGATGGGCTTCAGCGGAATTTTCACTTCCTTCACGGTGGCGAGAGATATCTTCATGTCGCCGATCATCACTTCGGGTGGCGGCGGAGCGGAGCAGGCCTTGTCGTCGCAGACGACTTTGAGGCCCATCAACCCAGCCGCGCGGCGGGACATGTAGAGATCGGGATTGCCGTTGTCCACCCAGGCGCGGATGCGCTCAAGCGAGCCATCGGGGAACGGGAGGGTGACGTTGATGACGATGCGGTTGTGGTCAATCGTCATGGGAACCATGACGGATTTGGGCTGGGAAGCGGATTTCGCGGCGTCTTGCGCAAAGGCGACCGCGGCGAGGAGAAGCATCACGAGAGCCGTCGCCAATCGCATAGAGAGATTGTAAATGTGCTCGCGGACGAACGACGGAAGTCGGATAGTCCCTCGGCTGTAAATATTTCAGGAGGGAAAACTCTGAACCACAGGGCTCGCAGAGGTGCACGAAGGGTCTTGTATAATCACGAGTTCTGCGCGCGTGCGCGGAGTCTTCTGGAGGATGAGTGGCGCAGGCGGAGATCGGAATTATCGGCGGCAGCGGGCTGTATTCGATGCCGGGCCTGAGCAAGATCAAAGAAGTGCGGGTGAAGACTCCATTCGGATCGCCCTCCGACGCTTACGTATGCGGCACGCTCGAAGGGCGCAAGGTTGCGTTTCTGGCGCGGCACGGACGCGGGCATCTTCTCCTGCCGAGTGAGTTGAATTTTCGCGCCAACATTCATGGATTCAAGCAATTGGGCGTAGAGCGCATTGTGTCGATTTCGGCCGTAGGCTCGCTAAAGGAAGAGCACAGGCCGCTGGATTTCGTGATCCCGGATCAGTTTTTCGATCGCACGCGTCACCGCGTGGATACTTTTTTCGGCAGCGGGGTAGTGGCCCACATCGCGTTTGCCGATCCTGTTTGCGGAGAGCTGGCGGACGTGGTCGAGGCAGCGTGCAACAAAGTTGGCGTGGCCGGTAAGCGCGGCGGTACTTACTTGTGCATGGAAGGGCCTCAATTTTCGACCAGGGCTGAGTCAAATGTATATCGCGGGCTGGGGATGGATGTGATCGGCATGACCAACCTGCAGGAAGCGAAGCTGGCGCGCGAAGCCGAGCTGTGTTACGTGACAGGTGCTATGGTCACCGACTATGACTGCTGGCATCCGCAACATGATTCGGTGTCCGTGGATCAGATCGTCGCGGTGCTGCTGAAGAACGCGGAGAACGCGACACGCGTGGTGCGCGAGACGGTCGCGGCTATGCCAAGTGCGCGGGGCTGCAAGTGCGGGTCGGCGCTGGCGCATGCGATTCTGACCGATCCTAATAAAATTCCGGCCGCGACGAAGAAGAGGTTGCGGTTGATTTTGGGGAGGTATCTGAAGGTTCAGTCGGCGCGAGAATCAAAAGCTTCGAACCGCAGAGTTCGCTGAGAAATGCCGCCGAGTTCGCGAAGGAGAACTTCAGGGAAGGGAAGTACTGTTTATCGTGAGCATTCTGGTCGTTGGGTCAGTGGCGTTCGATGACATCACCTCGCCTTCGGGCAGTGTGAAGAATATTCTCGGCGGGGCCGCGACTTATTTCTCGCTGGCGGCGAGTTACTTCACGCAGGTGCGTATGGTGGCTGTGGTGGGCGATGATTTTGGGGCGGAGCAGGAGGAAGTCTTTCGCAAGCACGGTATCGATACCCGCGGCATCGAGCGCGCCCCGGGCAAGAGTTTTCGCTGGGGCGGGACGTACACCAACAATCTGAATGAAGCCAAATCCGACTTTACGGAGCTGAACGTGTTCGAGCGCTTTCGGCCCAAGATTCCGCAGGAGTATGCGGATACGGAGTTTCTGTTTCTGGCCAACATTCAGCCGAGCCTGCAGGCCGATGTGCGGCGGAAAATGAACGGTGTTCGCCTGACCGGCTGTGACACCATGAATTACTGGATCCAGCGCACGCCCAAGGAGTTGGCCGAGACGCTGAAGCTGGTGAACGTATTGCTGATTAATGACACCGAAACCAAGATGCTGGCCGGCGAGACAAACTTGCCGCGGGCCGCGCACAAGGTGCTGGCCATGGGCCCTGAGGCGCTGGTAATTAAGCACGGGGAATATGGGGCGACGATTTTCTTCCGCGAAGGAGCGTTCGGGATTGGAAACCATCCCTTTCGCGCTCCGACTTTGCCCATCGACGAAGTGATAGATCCTACCGGCGCCGGCGATTCATTCGCTGGCGGATTCATGGGCTACCTTGCCTCGCAGGAGCAAGTGAATCGCGAAGTGCTGAAACGGGCGCTTTTTTATGGAGGAGTGATGGGGTCCTTCGCGGTAGAAAGTTTCGGCACGGAACGGCTGCAATCGCTGACGCGTGAGGAAATTGACGAACGTTTTCAAGTTTTCCGCCAACTAACGCACCTCGAATGACCCCGCAAGACGTACAGCAGAAGGCCGCTCCGGCCAGCTCGGGCTGGGATTATGAGGTCAGGCTGCTGGCCTGGCTCGCGGTCTGCGTCTCAGTTGTTTCCTTTCTCTATTACTACCGACGCGGGGATGTGCTGCTCTACGGCGATGCCGTGGCGCACATCAACATTGCGCGCCGAGTGTTCGATTCAAAGACTCCCGGGCTGCTGCAGTTGGGCACGGTGTGGCTGCCGTTGCCGCATCTATTGATTCTGCCGTTGGTGATTTCCGATTCTTTCTGGCAAAACGGGGCCGGCGGATCGCTTCCGTCGATGGCGGCTTACGTGCTAGGCGTGGTGGGAATATTCCGGCTGGCGCGAGCTGCGTTGCAGCGAGACGGCCCGCCGGATGGGGCGACGAGGGTTGTGGCGTGGAGTGCGGCTCTCGTTTATGGCGCGAACCCGAACCTGATTTATATGCAGTCGACTGCAATGGGGGAGGCGGTGTATTTAGCGTCCTTCGTCTGGACGGTGGTGCATTTTACGGAATTTGCGCGTGCCTCGAACACGGATGCGGCAGCGCGTTCTTTGACGAAATGTGGATTGTGCGTGGCAGCGGCTTCTCTGACGCGCTACGACGGATGGTTTCTGGCGGTGGTGATGGTGATAGGAGCGGCGGTAAGAGCTTTCCATCCTCGCAAAGTGCGCGAGGATGGAATAGGCAGGTCTTTGGATCCTGCCACGCGGAAGGCGCTGACGAAATTTATCTTGATTGCAGCGGCCGGGCCGGCGCTATGGTTAGCTTACAACGCCATCGTTTACCGCAATCCGCTGGAGTTCGCCAATGGGCCGTATTCGGCGAAAGCGATTGAACAAAAAACGGGAACGATAAATCCGGCGCATGGCAATGTATGGGCAGCGGCTTCGTACTTTTTGAAAGCAGCGGAACTGAACGTGGGCGTAGGGAACTGGCAAGGGCGGTTGTGGCTGGCATTGGCTCTGCTGGGAAGCTTAGTCGCGTGCATTAGCGGCCGCGGCCGGAGCGCTCTACTGTTGTGGGTGCCGCTGCCTTTCTATGCGTTATCGGTCGCGTACGGCAGCGTGCCCATCTTTGTGCCGGTGTGGTGGCCCTTTTCCAATTACAACCTGCGGTACGGATTGCAGTTGCTGCCGGCGTTCGCGGTGTTCGTTCCTCTGGCGCTCGCGTTTTTGACGCAACAGGCGATGGCATTGATTTCGTTGTACGAACCATCGTTCAAGAAGGTTTCCTGGGTGGGAGTGGCGTCGCTTGGAGCGATCTTGCTAGTCGTTGCCGGAAGCTACGGCATGACCTGGCGCGCCGAGCCGGTATGCTATCGAGAGGCCTTGATCAACCTGCGGGGGAGAATTGCGCTGGAGAAGCAGCTTGCCAGCCTGCTGTTGAAAATGCCGCAGCAGGCGACGCTGCTGATGTTTCTGGGCAATTACGTGGGCGCGCTGGAACGGGCCGGGATCCCGCTGCGGCGGGTGATCAACGAGGGGAATCACCGCGTCTGGGAAAGGCCTGTTGATCCCGAGGGATTATGGGAGCGGGGGCTGGCCGATCCGACGGCCTACGCGGATTACGTCGTCGCGTTCGAGGGAGACCGCGTGTGGCAGGCGGCGAAGGACCGGCATTTAACGGCGTTGATCGAAATCCACTCCACCGGGCAGCCACGGGCGATCATCTTTCTAGGACGAGCGCAAGGACGGGCACAGTAGGCGTGCTGTCGCCAGCGCAAGGCGTAGCGCCGGGCAGCGCGCGGTAATCACGCCGGTTAACGCTGCGCCGGCAAAGGTGACGCGCGGCAAATGATAAAATCCGGCCATCTTCCCACGCCTCTCCGGGGCATCGGATCAACTCCATGAACTGGCAACATATCGGTGATTTGCTACGCGGAGAGATGGCCAGCGGTATTGTGACCACTTCGTTGGCTCGGCTGATACTGGCGGCGGTACTAGGCGGCGTCATTGGGCTGGAGCGGGAACTGAAACACCGGCCGGCCGGGCTTCGCACCAATATGTTCATTTGTTTTGGCGCGGCGCTGTTCACGCTTCTCTCGGACGTGCTGGCCGCGGAACACCTCGGTGATCACACGCGCATTGCGGCGCAAATTATTCCAGGCATCGGATTCATCGGCGCCGGATCGATTCTCCACGCCCGCGGCCTAACCACTGGCCTTACCACGGCTGCAACTCTTTTCGTCGTGGCATCGGTGGGAATGGCTACGGGCGGCGGGCTTTATCTCACGGCGATCTTTGCCACAGGAGTCGTTCTGCTTGCGCTGTTTTCGCTTGGCCACCTGGAACTGACGTTCAACCTGAAGATGCTGCTGACCAGCTACGAAGTAACCGGCACCAGCCTGGAAGCGATCAGCCTGGAGGTCAACCGCATTCTGGAGCGGCAACATCGCATGATGCAAAACGTCGTCAGTGGCAGCACCAGCGAGCACGTACGCGTGCAGTTTGATGTGGCGGGGTGCGACCGCGAGCAGAAGCAGTTGCTGCGGGATCTTAAAGCCTCGTCCGTCCTCGCGAGTGCGGCCTCACTGGGCCCGGTGGAATTGGAGTGAGCTTACCGTCTGTGGGGATTCCGTTCGTAAAGGCGACAGCATGCGGGAATGACTTTTTGCTGATCGATGCGTCCGCTCTTGCTGGATCGCTCGTTCCCGTAGACTTGGCCGCGTTTACGCGCCGCATCTGCGACCGGCATGACGGCGTAGGCGCGGATGGAGTGGAGTGGATGTCTCCGCATGCCACGGCGGACGTCGCGCTGCGGTTGGTAAACGCCGACGGCTCCGACGCGGAGATTTCGGGCAACGGTACGCGCTGCGTGGCCGCGTATGTTTCCGCGGAACAGGGCAAAGAGAGAATCTCGGTTCTTACCGGAGCCGGTTTGAAAACTTGTGTTCTCATGGCACGTCGGGAGTCGGAATACGAGTTTGAGATCGAGATGGGCGCGGCTGAAATAGAGGAAGAAATCGCGGTGAAAATTGCCGGGGGCGAGATGCGCGGGATTCCGGTTTCGATGGGGAATCCGCATCTCGTAATATTTGTTTCCGAATTTCAAGATAACTGGCAGGCGAGGGCCACGGAAGTTCAGCGCAGTTCGCAGTTCAAGCAAGGCATTAACATTGAGCTTGCAATCGCTGATAGAAAGCATGATGTAAGTGCCAGGTTCTTCGAGCGTGGGGTGGGAGAGACGCACTCTTCAGGCACGGGTTCCTGCGCTTCAGCGCTGGCAGCGATTGCCACGGGCCGCGCCGAATCGCCAGTCACCGTTCATGCGCCGGGCGGGAACCAGACGGTGCGGGTCGAAGGGAATCAGGTGTTCCTGCGTGGTCCGGCAAAGCTGGTGTGCCAGGGAGAGTTTTTTCTTTGAGCCGCAGATTGCGCGGATGAACGCAGATTTTTGCTGAGGTACCGATTCTGCGTTGAACCGGTTAGTCTGCGCAAGTTTTTCTTTTCATGTCTTTCTCTATCACACAACGCACAAGGCCGCCGGCTCTCCGGTCTGGAGATACAGTTGGCATCGTTGCGCCGGCGAGTAATGTTAAGCGCGGCGATCTGGAGGCGGGATGCGAGGCATTGCGGCGGGTGGGATACAAGCCGCTTTATCTGGATTCGATCCTCGAGCAGGATTTGTACTTTGCCGGGTCCGTGGAGCGGCGCGCGCGGGAACTGGAGGAAATGTTTGTGCGGGACGATGTGCGGGCCATCGTCTGCGCCCGCGGAGGGTATGGCGCGAATTATCTGCTGAAGGCGCTCGATATGGGGAAGATCTGGGCCCACCCGACAATTTTGGTGGGCTACAGCGACCTCACCACGCTGCTTACATATTTCTATGACACAGCGGGATTCGTGACCTTCCACGGGCCAATGGCGGCCAAAGACTGGGCGCGCGGCGACGGCATCGATCTGGGTTCGTGGCAGGCCGCGCTGTCCGGCGCGACGGCGTGGACCGTCGAGTTGGGATCGGAAGCGAGTGGATTGTCCGAAGGTGTGGCCGAGGGAATTCTCTACGGGGGATGCTTGTCGATACTGGCAGCCTCTCTTGGAACTCCGTATGAAATCAAGACCCAGGGCACAATTCTATTCATGGAGGATTTGGCGACGAAGCCCTATCAGATCGACCGGCTGCTCATGCAGTTGAAACTTGCCGGAAAGTTTGAGGGAGTTCGGGGGATTATCTTCGGCGAGATGCTCGACTGCCAGCAAACAGCGCATCAAGGTTATACGCTGGAAGAAGTCGTGATGCGGATCGTGGGCGATCTGGGGGTGCCGGTGGCATACGGCGTGCCATCGGGACACGTCACTTCCGGAAACATTACACTGCCGCTCGGAGTGCCCGCGAGGTTGACGGTGCGAGCGGGGCTGGTAAGCCTGCAGGTGTTGGAAGCGTCAGTCGCGGCCCGGTAGGAAGGCGATTACCGCGCCGAGCCAAGCTTCAACGGCAGCGAGTGAGAAGCAACGGACTCGCGGGAGACCGTGAAGAAAAGCATGAATGAAAAAAAGCACGTTCACCTGATCGGCATCTGTGGCACGGCGATGGCATCGCTGGCGGGAATGTTGAAGCAGCGCGGGTTTCACGTGACGGGATCGGATGCGGCGGCGTATCCCCCGATGTCGGACTTGTTGGCGGAACTGGGCATTCCAGTAGCGCAACCGTTCGATGCGAGGAACATTGATTCGCAAGACGGCGAGCCCTGGCCGGACCTGGTCGTCGTGGGCAATGCGATTTCGCGCGGCAATGTAGAACTGGAACACGTGCTCGATCAGCGCATTCCGTTGTGCTCGTTACCGCAGTTGCTCCACGACGAGTTCCTGCGCGGCAAGGAAGTTCTGGTGGTGGCCGGAACTCACGGCAAGACGACAACCACCTCGATGTTGGCCTGGATTTTTCATACCGCGGGATTGCAGCCTTCATTTCTGATTGGCGGCGTCGCGGAAAATTTTGGCTCGAGCTTTCATTTAGGTCAGGGAAGGCATTTCATCCTGGAAGGCGACGAGTACGATACGGCATTCTTCGACAAAGGACCGAAGTTCCTCCACTATTTCCCGGACTCCATAATTCTGACCTCGGTGGAGTTCGATCATGCCGACATTTACAAGGATCTTGACGCGGTGGAAACCGCGTTTAAGCGGCTGGTCAACCTGATTCCAAAGAACGGGCGCATTGTAGCCTTTGATGGAGTTGCAGGCGAGGCTTCGGAAAGCGCCAGCCTGGAACGCTGTCTGAACAAGTCATTTTGTCCGGTAGAACGATATGGCGGCGGGACGGGTTCGGCGTGGCGCGTTGCGAACCTGAAACTGAAACCGGACGGAACTTCATGGTCGGTGCTGCGCGACGGGCGTCCGTGGGCGGATTTCGAATTCGCTCTGGCGGGCGAGTACAACGTATGGAACGCCACGGCTGCCGCGGCGCTGGCGGCAGGATGCGGGATATCGAAAGAAGAGATCGCAGCCGCTCTGAAGACTTTCAAGAGCGTAATGAGGCGATTAGAGATTAAAGCGCAGGTGAACGGCATTACGATCATCGACGACTTTGCCCACCATCCCACGGCCATTGCAGGTACTTTAAAAGCGTTACGGGCGCGGTACCCGGGGGCGCGATTGTGGGCGATTCTCGAGCCGCGCTCAAATACTCTGCGGCGACGGGTGTTGCAGCGAGAACTGGCTCACAGCTTGGCACTGGCGGACGAAGTTGTGGTAGCGGAAGTCTTCCGGTCGGAGACGGTGCCGGAGAACGAACGGTTGGAACTTCCCGCGCTGGCCAACGACATCCAAAAGCGCGGAAACCGGGCGCGACTGATGGCCGATGCTGACGCGATTGTGCAGACGATCGCGCCGGAATTGCGCAACGGAGATGTGGTGGCGATTCTTTCGAATGGCGGATTCGGCGGAATCTATGAGAAGTTGCCGGCGCGGCTCCGGACACTGGGGGTGGGAAATGAGAACTCGGCGAATGCGGCGGGAAAAGGATGAGGAGTTTTGGAAGTATTTCCGTTGAGCGCAGCTGTCCGAAGGGGTGGCGGCTCGGGTTCTTCGCTCTTCTTCTTTTTTGCTCGGTTGCGGCAGCCGCGCAAGACACTGCGAATCCGCCGGGAAATGCGCCCAACATTCCCAGCATTAGTTATGTCATCTCACTTGCCAAGCCGGAGCGGCACCTGTTGCAGGTACAGATGACTCTGCCTGCAGGCGCCTCAGAACGGCAACTTCAACTGCCGGTGTGGAACGCGCTCTACCAGGTGCGCGATTTTGCGCAGTACGTCAACTGGGTGCGCGCGCAGGATCGCGCCGGGCGTCCGCTTCCTGTGCGCACAGTAAACAAGAGTCTGTGGCAAATTTCGGGGGCCGCAGACGGCGCCCTTGTGAATTACGAAGTCTATGCCGATTCTCCCGGACCGTTCGGGGCGCAACTCAACTCCCATCATGCATTCCTCAACTTGGCAG
The DNA here is from genome assembly GCA_049585895.1 of Candidatus Sulfotelmatobacter sp. GTDB lineage: Bacteria > Acidobacteriota > Terriglobia > Terriglobales > Acidobacteriaceae > Sulfotelmatobacter. The sequence goes on from JBAVAV010000497.1 coordinate 15,027, forward strand.
AAATTCTCATGTATCCAGTCGATGCGAGGGCGGCGCCCGTAAAGTTGCTGCTCAACGACTTGCCCCAGGGATGGCATGTCGCCACACCTCTGATCGATGACTCCGGCGGCTTTCGAGTAGTGGGCTATGACCGGTTGGTCGACTCTCCGGTTGAGATCGGGACCTTTGCCGAGTCGGATTTTGACGACGGCGGCGGACATTATCGTGTCATCGTGGATGCGGAACCCGGCGACTATGACATCGAGAAGATCGTCGGAATGCTACACAAGATCGTATCCGCGGCGACGAATTGGATGGAGGACCGTCCGTTTGACAGCTACATGTTCTTCTATCATTTTCCGCGGGGACCGGCGGGCGGCGGTATGGAGCATGCTTACTCGACGGCGATCGATGTCAGTGCCGAAGTGTTGGCCCGCGCCCCCGACGCGCTGGCTTCGGTCACGGCACACGAATTCTTTCATTTGTGGAACGTGAAGCGCATCCGTCCGCAATCGCTCGAACCGGTGGACTACACGAAAGAGAACTACACGCGCGCCCTATGGTTCAGCGAGGGCGCCACGAGCACTGCGGCAGACACGATTCTGCTGCGCAGTGGGCTGATCGATGAGCGGCATTTCCTCGATGAGCTGGCAGGCGGAATCGGCGAACTGCAAGGGCGGCCGGCGCATCTGACGCAATCGGTTGAGGAGTCAAGCCTGGATGCCTGGCTCGAAGGCGACACTTACTATCGGCGTCCGGAGCGCAGCATTTCTTATTACAACAAGGGCGAGTTGCTGGGAATCGTGCTGGATTTGGCCGTGCGCGATGCGAGTCATGGGCAGGCTTCTCTGCGCGAAGTCTTTCAATGGATGAATCAGAACTACGCGCGGAAAGGACGATTCTTCCAGGATTCCGACGGGGTGCGCGAGGCTGCTGAAGCCGTGAGCCACGCCGATCTCGGATGGTTTTTCTCGAAGTACGTGAGCGGCACGGACGAGATTGCGTGGAACGATTTCTTTCTGACAGTTGGCTTGAAAGAGCTCGAAGCAATAGTCACGGTGGGAGACGCGGGATTTGTGGCGTCGCGAAACTTCGATGGGCCGATGACAGTGGCGGCGGTGAGTCCCGCCACCGAGGCCGAGCACGCCGGACTGCAGGCCGGGGAAACTGTTTTGGAAATCAATGGCAAGACGGCGGGACAAGAATCCCGGGAACAATTAAGGCACCTCAAGCCGGGCGATCTGATTACCGTGAAAGTACGGAGCCGGCGCGGCGGTGAGCGCGAATTGAAGTGGAATGTGGGCAGCCGCCAGGAAATATCCTACGAGCTAAAGGATCTGGATACCATTACGCCGGACCAGCGTGCCCGCCGCGTCGCATGGTTGAAGGGCGAGGCCCAGCCGGCGGGAACCTCGAGCTTGGGGTCCGGCAACCCAGGGACCGCGAATCGATGATCCGGACCATCTTGATGCTGACATTCTGGGGCGCGGCGGCTC
>JBAVAV010000498.1:0-2303 GCA_049585895.1 Candidatus Sulfotelmatobacter sp.
CCTTCGGGAACCGCCTGATCGAGGCGATCAACGCGTAGAGTATTGTGCGCGACGGTCCCACGGAACGCGGCCCTCTCATTAGAGTTCGAGACGTAACGGAACGTACCCGAATCGACGAGCCAGCGACGTCCCTTTCCCATGAGCAGAATACTCAGCGCGTCGGCGTGGCCATGACCGCAGCGGCCCGTGCCTTGCGGCCCCGCGTCTATAACCAGCTGCATATTGGAGGCGCTGTCGGCCATCACATAAAGACCAGCATCAGGAAGCGCCCGAGATTGAAGTTGTACCCTTACGCGACTCTGGGCCTGTGTCGTTCTGGTCTGTTCCCCGAGCAGCCAGATTGCTTCCTCAGTTACAATGGCCAAACCATTGCGTCCATACAAGATAGCTCCAATGGCCAACGGATCGGCGAGGTGTTCGGTTCGATTTCGCCCCGGGTCGAAGACTCTTCCGCCGTCGTCGTCTCCGAAGCCCTCTGCAGGGCCTGCTTGTCCCAGGACGTGCAATACGTCAAGCATTTTATTGATCTTCTCATCAAGCACCTGCGGTATAGGCACACCGTTGCGGGCAGCGAGAATTCGAGCATGAAGAAAAAAGTCGAGCGCATAAACGTGGTAGTAAAGCGACTGCTCGAAATAGACGCCATCGGCGCGGACCTGGCGATCCGCCGCTTGCAGCAAGATCTGCCAGCCTTTGCTTTTCCAGCGCGGCGCTGCTGGCAATTGAGGACACAAGGTACCGATGAAGAACAAGGCCACAGCTTCCCCTAACAAGTGCGTATTGGGAGAGAAATAAGTTGAAAGGTAGCGCTCGATGTGGCGGCCGTTGAGAGCCAGCGCTATCACAACCTGTGTATGAAAAGCTGGAGGCAGTGCTGAGCAGTTTGCCAGCAACGCCAGCGCCCAGAGCCACGACAAGCTGCGAAATGCGACCTCCAGACTGCTGGCCCAATTGATGCCCAGGGGATAAGGGTTGGCTTGCTGCCACGAGTACCACTGGCTGGTGATCTCGCGCGCATATTCCTCGTTCCCGGTCAGGCACCATGCCTTTGCCAGGGTCACAAGGTGCTGGTGGCGGTTCAACTCCCAGGTAACTTTGTGATCACCGGCTTCCTCGTAGCTGAGAAAATTAATCTTGAACCACGGCTCCATCGGCGCTCGCTTGCCGGAAACCGCGTCCAGTTGCCAGTCGATGACGGGCCCGTAGTCGAGGCTGTGGTATCCCAGCAGATGGAAACGATGGCGGCAGATTTCGTCGGCCTCGCATACGATTGCCTTCGCTTTCTCGCGGAGAGACTCACGAAGACACTTGACGCGATCCGGAATCTCCGTGGGAGAAAAGAAAAACTCGCCAGTGATTCCATTTTTCGAGTCCGGCAGGCGCGGTGTAGCTGCGAGCCCCGAACGGTAGGACACCAGGTCGAATCGCTTCCACATTTCCTGTGCCAGACGAACCCGCACTTCTTCCCAACTCATTCGATGCAGACGCGTCAGCCCTGCTTCTAGCTCGAAACTCACACATGAATCATACAGGCAATCGTGGCTTGCAAAGCCACATCGAGGCGGGGTTCGGCAGGGCCCTGGGCGTTCCCGCGCCCTACATCTTGGCATTATTTCTACCGTCCTAGCTTTGCTATTCTTGAAGAAGGTCATTCCGCCGCGAGCCTATCTTCTCATCGAAACTTTGATAATCTCAGGCAGGATAGGAAATCCTAACTCCATAGAAGCGAACGGAGTGAGGATCGGGAGTCGACAGCGGTTTTTTTCGCAGTCAGGAGAGAGCGTGAGTGTGGCGATCAGCGTTTTCGGCTTGGGGTATGTGGGTTCGGTAACTGCGGCATGTTTCGCCCACATGGGGCACCGGGTAACCGGAGTCGACGTGAGCCAGGCAAAAGTGGAGATGCTGGCTTCCGGCCGCAGTCCGATTGTCGAGGCGCAGATCGGCGAAATGGCGTCAGCGGCCCATGCCGCCGGCCGGTTGCACGCCACAACGGATGCCGGGCAAGCGATTCGCGACACTGAGGTCGCGTTTATTTGTGTGGGGACGCCCAGCCTGCGCAGCGGGCAACTCGATCTGCGTTACCTTGAAAGGGTAGCAAATGAAATCGGAGCCGCCCTCGCAGGAAAAGATTCGTATCACACGGTTGTCGTGCGCAGCACTGTGTTGCCGGGGACAACGGAATCGGTGGTGATCCCTGCGCTGGAACGAACGAGCGGACGCAAGGCCGGAGCCGATTTCGCGGTGTGCTATAACCCTGAGTTTATGCGAGAGGGAAGCGCGGTGGCCGACTTTTTGCAGCCTCC
>JBAVAV010000499.1:0-5816 GCA_049585895.1 Candidatus Sulfotelmatobacter sp.
GTTTGTGGGCATGTTGTTTGTCTGCCGCCATAACAAAGTTATTCTACACCGCCGGGTGCCCCACTTCTCGCCTCCTTTGCGAGAAGTGGGATCGCGGACGGAGCACGATCTCTACGTTTCGCCGGGACCCCACGGCCCAAATTCTTTATTTCCACCCAGGCCAGGTCTATAATCTCCGCCGAAAAGGAGGTACCTATGCTGAAACGCATCTGCTGTTCACTCGGGCTCGCCTGCATGCTCGCGAGCGCGCTATATGCCACAGACGATCCTTTCTGCGGCAAATGGAAACTCAACCAGGAGAAGAGCAAAGTCACCGGCGAGCAACTGAAAATCGAAGACCTCGGCGGCAATAAGTTGAAGCTCACATTCGGTACCATATCCGACACCATTACCACCGACGGAACCGATCAGCCGGTTCACTTCGGAAGAACTACGGCTATCACACTGGAAGGATCTACGAACTTGAAGATGGTGGAAAAGAAAGACGGCAAAGTCACCACCTCCATGACCCATACTCTTTCCGCCGATGGGAAGACCCAGACAATCAAGGGAACAGGCTATAAGCCGGACGGCACAACCTCCGATTACATGGTGAACCTCAAGAGAGTGGGCAGCGGTTCCGGCTGGGCCGGAACCTGGCAAAGCACAGAAGTGAAGATCAGTTCGCCCGACGAGTGGGAGATCGCAGCCTACGACGGCGATGGTTTAACCTTCAATACTCCCGCTTATGAAGACACGCTGAGCATGAAGTTCGACGGCAAGGACTATGAAGAGAAGGGTCCGAACGTTGCGGCCGGATCTATGTCCTCGGGAAAACGTGTGAGTACGCACACTCTGGAGGTCACCGACAAAGTGAAAGGTCAGGTGATGGATCACACAAAATATGTGGTCTCACCAGACGGCAAGACGCTGACGCTCACGATTCACGAAACCGGCCAGCCGAACGCAGTGACTATCGTTTACGACAAGATATAACAGCCGGCGGGGACCGATCTTGGTGGTATCGCGGCCCCGCTTCTCGCATCCTCCGCGCGAAGCGGGATCGCCTACTCTCGAAACACGGACAACCGGCTGCGACTGTCTGGAAGTCAGGGTTCGATCCGTTTCATATTGGGCAAAGGCAAGTCAGAACCAGGCCGGGCGTCGCACCACTTGTAGCTTGCAGTTCGCGCGCGTTCCCGTATTGGGAATTGCCTTGGCCTGGCTCTACGTTCTTCGTTGACCCCGTACTCCCCCACGGACTAACATTCGCCACGCGGACTATCCGTAGCGCACGGTCCGCTTGCAAGCGGGCGCATTTTCGCGCCTAGAGCAGTACCGTGCCCGGCCCCTAGAATCTATCCGCCCAAGGCTGGTTTGCCATGAAAGGCTCCGGTCCTAAAGGGAAATTGCGGTCCTCTGCTTCCTCGTTGGTTAAGGCGACACGTCCTGGGTCTTTCCCCATCGTCGGCATTGGGGCCTCAGCCGGGGGTTTGGAAGCATTTTCGGAACTCCTGCACAACCTGCCGGAAAAGACCGGGATGGCCTTCGTGCTGGTGCAGCACCTCGATCCTAAACATGAAAGCGGGCTGCCGGAGATTCTGGCGCGAACCACCCGGCTTCCTGTCATGGAAGCTACCAATGGCTGTGCAGTGCAGCCAGACCATGTCTACGTGATTCCGCCGAACACGAACATGCTGATCCATGACGGGGTGTTGCAGTTAGGCGCGCGGCAGATGGTTCACGGACAACACATGCCCATCGATAATTTTTTCCGCTCGCTGGCGGAACGAATTGGTCAACGGGCCATTGGGGTTGTGTTGTCGGGTACGGCTTCGGATGGAACGCAAGGCTGCCGCGCCATCAAAGCGGCGGGAGGACTTACCTTCGCTCAGGACGAGGAGTCAGCCAAGTATGATGACATGCCGCGCAATGCCATTGCAGCCGGCTGCATCGACTTTATTCTCACTCCGAAAGACATCGCCCGCGAGTTGGGCGGGATCAGCCAGCATCCTTACGTGACCCGGGTTTTGTCGAACGGAAAAGATGAATTCCGGGGGATGGTGGGCAGCGACCTGGACGCGCTTTTCGCGCTGCTGCGCGATTCGACCGGGGTGGACTTCACCAACTACAAGCACACCACCCTGCAACGGCGCATCCGACGGCGCATGGTCGTGCACAGGGTCGAAAAACTGAAGGATTACCTTCGTTTCATTGGCAAAAAGCCAGAAGAGCTCGACGAACTTTACCGCGACCTGCTGATCCACGTCACCGGATTTTTCCGGGAGCCGGATGCATTCCTGGCGCTGCGCCAGCATGTGTATCCCAAACTGTTTGAGGGTCGCAAGCCGGATAATCCTATCCGGGTTTGGGTGGCGGGTTGCTCCACCGGCGAGGAAGCCTACTCGATTGCGATTACTCTGCTGGAATATCTTTGGGCGCACACGCGGAACATCTCGCAGGCTGCCACGGCCATCCAGATTTTCGCCACCGACATCAGCGACACGGCGCTGGACCGCGCCCGCTCCGGCCTGTATCCGGAAGCGGCGGTCTCGGAGATTTCCGCGGAGCGCCTGAAAAGATTTTTTGTACGCCAGGAGGGAGGATACCAGGTCAACAAGTCCGTCCGCGACATGTGCATCTTCGCCAAGCAGAATCTGGTGAAGGATCCGCCCTTCTCCAATCTGGACCTTGTGAGTTGCCGCAATCTGCTGATCTATCTTGGTCCCGTTCTCCAGCGTCGGGTCATTCCCACACTGCATTACTCCCTCAAACCCAGTGGCTACCTGGTGTTGGGAGAGGCGGAAAGCCTGGGAGGATTTGGCGACCACTTCGCGCTGGTGGACAAGAAAGACAAGATCTATCAAAAAAGGAAAACTACAGCGCGCCTGGCGACTTACTTTGCGAGTACGGACTATTCGCCCCGCAGAATCGAAGACGCGAAGACGGGCAGGCACTTGCCGGCTCCTTTTACGGTAGAAAACGAAGTGGAGCAACTGCTCATCAACAGGTTTGTTCCCGCCAGCATTGTGGTCAACGATCAAATGGAGATTGTGCAGTTCCAGGGCAAAACGGGAGCTTACCTGGAGCCAGCCTCCGGACATCCCACCTTCAATCTATCCAAGATGGCGCGCGAAGGCCTATTGGTGGACCTGCGGGCGGCTTTGGTCACAGTCAAGAAAACCAACGCGCCGGCGCGGAAGGAAGGTGTGCAGATTCAATCGGAGGGGAAGACGCGTGAGGTGGACCTGGAAGTGCTCCCCCTGCGCGGGCAAGGCGCGCAGGAGCGCTATTACGTGGTCGTGTTCCGGGACAAGGTACAAGTCCCCGCCCGGTCAGGGGGCAAGAGTGAGCGCGCCAAAGCGAAGAAAGCAGATCACCCCACGCTGCGGGAGAACGAGAACTTGAAGCGAGAGATCGCACAATTGCGGGGGCAGTTGGGGTCGCTGCTCGAAGACCATGAAACCACCCTGGAAGAATTTAAATCGGTCAACGAGGAGGTGTTGTCGGCCAACGAAGAACTACAAAGTACCAACGAAGAAATGGAGACCGCCAAGGAAGAGCTGCAATCCACCAACGAGGAGCTCACCACCCTGAACGAGGAGATGCAGAACCGCAATGCGGAATTGAGCTCGGCAAATAACGATCTGCTTAACCTGCTGGGTCAGGTGGATGTTCCGGTGGTGATGGTCAGCAACGATTTGCGGATTCGCCGCTTCAGCCCGCCGGCGCAAAAGATCCTGAACCTGCTGCCCAGCGACGTAGGCCGGCGCCTGGGCCAGATCCGGCCCAATCTGGACTTGCAGGACATGGAGCCGATGGTCCGGAAAGTCATCGAACAGAGCAGCCCGCAGCAGCGCGAAGTCTGCACCAAGGAAGGCGTGTGGCACGTGCTGCACGTGCGGCCCTACGAAACCTGGGACCACAAGATCGAAGGTGCGGTAATCAGCTTGCAAAACGTGGACGCGCTGAAACGTCTGTTGGATCAGACCCGCGAGTACGCGGACAGCCTCATCGAAAGCGCCAGAGAACCGATGCTGGTGTTAGACGCAAACTTACAGGTTACCCTCGCCAATCCGGCCTTCTACCGGGCCTTCGGAGTCTCCCGCGAAGAAACCGAAAAACGTCTTATCTATGCTCTTGGCAACGGACAGTGGAACATTCCACAGTTACGGCACCTGCTGGAGGAAATTGTCCCGCGAAATTCTCGTGTGGATGATTTTGAAATGAGCCACGACTTTCCCCGCCTCGGGACTCGAGAAATGCTGCTCAATGCCCGCCGGGTGGAACTGCAGAAGAGTCACCCGCTCATCTTGCTGGCCATCGAAGATGTGACCCAAAAGGAAAAAAACGGAGCCGCCTGAGGAGCGCTTACGTGGGATTGCGCAGATGGAACGGCCGATTGGCCGCCCGCACATCACTCCTACTTCCCTTCCAGCGTGATGTCCCCAATCGAAACGTGTGCCCGCAGTTCGTATTTGCCCTCGCCATGATACTTCAGGGTTTTTCCTAGCCAGCCGCTCGTCTCGCCGTAACCGGCGCCGCTGACGTCGCCGATACTGGTGCTGGCATGCACCAGTCGATAGCCTGAATGCCCGTTGGCTATGCGTATGTCGCCGACGCCCAGGTCCAGATCTTTGTCGCCCTCAACATCTTTCACGGTAAGGTCGCCGACTTTTTCATGCACATCGAGATTCGTCGTTTGCGGCACTTCCAGTTCGAGGTCGATCTCAGTGCCGCTTCCGGGCGCGTGGAAGTCAATGCTGGCATCGTTGCCGCGGACTTCGAAGTCCACATGGGTTTCCCTGATGCTTTTCTCGCGCCGCGATTTGATGGTATAGCGCAGGCGGATCTGGTTCGAGTCACCGCGCCGAATCTGCATGTCGCCCACGCTCACGCGCACATGCAACATGCCGCCGGCCACAAAGTCGCGGACGTCCGTGTGCGTCTCTTCGTACCGCCAATCGTGCCCGTGGTCGGAGGCGGCGCACAAAGGAACCAACAGCAGACAGCTCAGGATCGTCTTGCGAAGACCGGTCAAACAAAGCAGCGAACTTGCCATGGCAAAGCACCTCCGAGGCAGAGTAAACCCTGGGCTGTAATACGCAGAAACAACAAGGAAAGTTCCGTCTCCAGATGAGGGTGGGCGCGCAATGAGGTTAGGTTGATTTGAAAGGATTGACGATCTCTACCCCAAGATGCCGGAAATCCCTTTCATTTCGCGTTGCAACGGTGAGCCCGTGCACCCGAGCGGTAGCCGCGATCATCGCGTCCATCTCGAGTGTGCCGGGCCGCCCTTCCATCAGTCGCGACCACTCTCGAAAGCAGGCTGCATCCATAGGCAGGAACGCAAACGCGTTTTCAAAGTAGGTCAACCAGTCCTCGATGTCACTGGCCTTGAGGCGGTCTTGCCTGCGGGTTCGCTCCACTCCGGACTGCAGCTCTCCCATAGTAACAGCAGAAACAAATACTTGCCCGTTACCGAGAGTGCCGAACCAGGACACTACTGCACCGTGGGGTTTATTCTTGCGTAGTTCGGAGACCACATTTGTATCGAGCAGGTACCGTGTCATGCGGATGAAGGTTCACTGGAAGTCAATGGGAGGCCGGCGCTTCCACTTTTTACGCCTGGGAACAATGTCGTCAAAACGTGGGCCGCGGCCGAGGAGCAACTCTTTAATCGTGGGACGACCAGCCTGCTGCATCCGCCGCCATTCGTGAATGGGAACGAGCACGGCAGCCTCGACCCCTCGGCGCGTAACGATCTGTGGACCGTTTTTCAGTGCCGCGTCGAGGAACTCACTAAAGCGCGCCTTCGCATCTTGCAGCTGCCAGGA
>JBAVAV010000500.1:0-6255 GCA_049585895.1 Candidatus Sulfotelmatobacter sp.
GCATCCCGACGTGATCAATGCGGAGCACTTCCCGCCACACCTGCTGAATCCGGGTCTCGGATGAAGTGCAGGGTTGCACATCAGAACTTGCGACTGCAGGTTGGTCGAGGTCCGGCAGTGCGTGCCGGTCGATTTTTCCATTGGGTAAAAGCGGCAACGCAGGCAGAACCAGAAAAGCCGCCGGAATCATGTACTCAGGGAGTCGCTCCCGAAGATGTTGGCGCAACTCGGGGACGAGATCGCTTTCAATCGCGCTCGTATTCCGGACAATATAAGCGACAAGACGCGATTCTCCAGCAGGCCCATTCTTGGGCGCCACCACGGCTTGCGCCACCGCGGGATGCTGCCGCAGGGATGATTCGATTTCCCCCGGCTCGATGCGGAAGCCGCGAATCTTCACTTGATTGTCGCTATCGATGCGGCCCAGCAGTTCGATATTTCCATCTGCGCGATAGCGCGCCAAATCGCCGGTCAGATACATCCGGCTTTTCTTGTCATCGATGAATGGGTGGGGAATAAACTTAGCAGCCGTCTGTTCGGGCCGGTTCAGATAACCTCGCGCCAATCCGTATCCGCTCACGCATAGCTGGCCAGGTATGCCTACTGGCGCTGGTTGCAGGTTCCTATCCAATATATAAGTCTGAGTATTGGCGATCGGCCTCCCGACAAAAACCGGTCCGTCCAATCGCCTTTCCCGCGTGTCCCAGCAAGTAACGTCCGCGGATACTTCGGAAGATCCGTAAAGGTTCAGCAGGATGCGATCATTAGCAATCTCTCGAAATCGGCGGATCAGATCCTGGCTGAGCGACTCACCGCTGCTGATCCAATACTTCAAATGCGGAAGACAGTTGGCGATCTTCGATTCAACATCCAGCATTGCACGCAGAAGCGACGGGACCAGGACCAGCCGCGTAACCCGATGTTCAGCCAGCGCCGCAATCAGGGCTTGCGGAGACTTCACAACTTCGTCCGGGATCATTACGGTCGGAACTCCCGCGAGCAACGGACCAAATAACTCCCAAATCGAATCCACAAAATTCAACGAAGTTTTAGCGCAGGCTACTTCGCCGGCCTCAAAAGGATAAGTGCTCCACATCCAGGCGAAGCGATTGACAGCGCCGCGGTGTAATCCCACAACGCCTTTGGGTTGCCCGGTTGATCCCGATGTGTAGATGACATATGCCACACTGTCCGGTGACATCTGGATGCCAGGGGTCTCCTCCCTTTCTTGGGCCAGACGTTCTTTTTCACGATCGAGGCAAACGATGGAGACGTCGCTTCCAGAAAATATTTCCGCCCATCGTTTTTGCGTCAGTAATGTTTTCACTCCCGCATCTTGCAGCATGATCGCGAGCCGTTGGCGCGGGTACATGGGATCGAGTGGAACGTAGGCTGCTCCCGTCTTGAGTATGCCCAACAGGGCAACCATCAGGTCGTTGCCTCGGTCCAGGCACACTCCAATCAGTGATTCTGGTCCGACGCCCTGCCGACCCAGGTAATGTGCGATCTGATTCGCTCTGCGGTTGAGTTCCAGGTAGGTTATTCGCGAAGTTTCCGTTTCGACCGCAACTGCGTGCGGAGTGTTTCGCGCCTGAAGTTCAAAAAGCTCATGGATACAGGCATCGGGGAAATCTGCTCGTGTTTCATTCCATGCGACGAACTGCTGCCGCTCCTGCTGCGTCAGCATCGAAATTTGCGAAACGCGCTGATCCGGATCTGCGATAACATTTTCCACCAGCGTTTGATAGTGTCCCTGCATCCTGGTAATAGTGGCGCCGTCGAAAAGATCGGTACTGTATTCCAGCCACCCGCGCAAGCCTTCCGGGTTGTCAAACCACGCCAGAGTCAAGTCAAACTTTGAAGTCTGGTTGTCGACAGGAAACCAGGTAGAGCGGATTCCTTCCAGATCGAGCGCGATCCACTTAGGATCAACCTGATCAAGCGTTACCTGGAACAGCGGACTGCGCCCCGGAATTCTAACTGGGCGAACTTCTTCGACGATTCGTTCAAACGGAACGTCCTGATGCTGATACGCTCCCATAACTACGCTGCATACTTGCTTGAGCAACTCGCGGAAAGTTGGATCGCCGGAAAAATCTGTGCGAAGAGCGATCAGGTTTAGGAAGAGGCCTATTGAACTCTGCACCTTCGCCTGCTTCCGAACCGCAATCGGAGCCCCCACCACGATGTCGGGCTCGCCTGTATACCGGTGAACCAACAATTGGAGAGCGGCGAGAAGGCCCATGAACAGAAAAACGCCCTGTTCGGCGCAGAGAGCCTTGAACGCCGCGGTCAGATCCTTGGACAATGCGAAAGCCTGGCTGGCGCCACGAAATGTCGGAACAAGACGCCGTGTCCGGTCCGCAGGAAGGTCGACTCCCGCGGCACCGCGTAAATCTTCTTTCCAATAGGCAAGCTGCGTTTCAAGTTTTTCTCCCTGCAAATACTCGCGCTGCCAGGCGGAGAAATCGGAGTACTGAAGCGGCTCTGCCGTGACGGACAGGGGACAGCCTAAGGTAAAGTGGCGATAGAACTGACCGAGTTCGCGGACAAGAATGCCCATCGACCAGCCGTCACAAACGATGTGATGCACCACCACGATAAAAACGTAGTCTTGGTCGGCAGTCTGCAGCAGCGACGCACGCAGTAGGGACTCACTAGTCAGATCGAAAGGATAACGGGACTCTTCGAGAATTATTTTCTGGGCCCGAGCCCCTCGCTCTGCCTCAGGAAAAACTCGGAGATCGACGATCTTCAATGTAAGCGGCAGGCTCTGATGGACGCACTGCGCGGGGTGGCCCTCGACCCAGGGAAAAGTCGTGCGTAGAGCCTCGTGGCGCGGGATGATGGCATTAAGGCTTTTCTCCAAAGCCTTTATGTCAAGACAACCGCTAAGATGCCAGGCGACAGGTTGGTTGTAGGCGATTGTGCCGGATTGGAACTGGCAGACATACCACATCTGCTGTTGAGAGGACGAGAGTGGAACGAACTTCTTTTTCCCCTCCGTTTCATACGGTGCCACGGAGAGCGGAGAACAATCCGCCACAGGCTTGAAGTCCGTGCTGCGCGGTGAAGCGCCGCTCATTAGAAACTCCTTAATTCCAACCACTGCGCCGCCGCGGGGGCAAGGCTCAAGGTCGATCTCAGGGTGCAGACCGTCGCTTGCTTTTTTAGATTGGCGCGCGGATCTAGACCAGCACTTTCACTTCCAGCTTCGATTCAACATACCGCAGGATGGCGGCGATGCTCTGAAAGTTTTCGAGCTGGACATCTTTGTCGTCGACCACTATCTCCAGATTGTCTTCCAGAAAACCAACTAACCGGAAGAACTCAAGCGAATCCACGACGCCATTTTCCACCAGCGATTCTTCATCGCTGACGGTTAATACGCCTTTGGTTTGCGCCGACTCCATGACGAAATCGCGCACTAACTGTCTTGCCGACTCGATTGTCTCGCTCATAGCTTCCCCCTAATTTTGTTCCAACTCTTTTTCTGCCCCTTGCGGGTCCGATGCGACATTGACCAAGTGAGGATCAGGCTGATGCTGAGCCCACCGGCACAAGGTTTCGAACCTGCCGAAAAGATCGCGCGTGTTCGGGTTCGTCAGAGCCCAGCGGTAGCTTCGTCGAACCAGCTTCACATTGCCCTCACTCATGCGCTGGCCCGGCTTCAGCCAGCCCGCCCGCTCAAAAGCCTCACGAGTAATGTTCACGGGAAATTCAAATTCTCCCGTGTGATCGAATATCCGCTTCGCGGTTTCCTCCGCAGAAAGGCTTCCGGCTTCGAACGCCTCGATCCACGCTACCGCATGCTTGAAGAAAACGGCGTAATCGGGATCCTCGAAGTCGGAAAAGATCGGATCCTTCGCCTCGCTCTGCAAATACTGTTCATCTCTGGTTCTGGTGTAATCGTTAAGCGCATTCATCAAACGAAACTCGGCTAAAATCGTGCCCAACGACCATACCCGTAGCCAGGCATTCCACACATCAAAATCGGCCCAGGAAATGAACGATCCATTTACGAGCTGGTCATTATAATCGAGGACCCGCTGCTGCAAGCGATCAATGTGTTTGTACGATTGTTCGTCAAAATTATCGGTCGCCAGGGAATTTAGCAGAGGATCAATCAGGGCTGAAATTATCTCGACGGTGTTGACCATGCCGCGTGAAAATAATGGATCGACAAAGCCGGCGGCGTGCGACATCAAACAGTAGCGATATCCGGTGCACCGCTTCGAAGAATATTGCAGTCTCCCCGTCGCGACCCATGGCCGGACCGCGCGGGCATCGGAGAATTGCTCCGCAACACTGGGAAAGCGATCTAGAAACTGCTGGAACTCCTTTTCAGGAGGCCCCGACCTGGGATACCGCCGCGGATCAATCGTCAATCCTACGCTGACCAAGGGATTCGTCGATCCCTCATGATTATTGAATGGGATCACCCAGAACCATCCGCGTTCAAAACAGTGATGGAGCGTGCACAGGCTCCAGGCCAGCGGCATTTTGTTTTGCTCTTGCTGGAAGGAAGGAACTTTCACCATGTGGGTGAACATGGTTCGCGAATGGTGCTTCAGATGAGTCGGGGTTTCGCGCAGCCGGAAACGCTGGGCCAGGACGCTCCTGTAGCCGGTTCCATCGACCACATATCGAGCTTTGATTTCGCCGCCCTCATCAGTCTGAATGGTTACGCCCTGCTCACCGATGTCCACCGCTTTGACTTGAGTCTTCTGCATCGGCACGGCGCCATATTGAACCGCAAGATGGAAGAGATAAGCGTCAATATCCTGCCGAAACCAATGGTTCTCATCTTTTGAGTTCGTGCCGACCTGAAACCCTTCCCGGGAATCGTAAAGCTGTCCGGGACGCTGATAGACAAATCCAAAGAACCTCTTCAGGCCTGCCGTAGTGCACACATGTTTAGGAAGCCGCTCCGGATATGAGATGTGCTCGATTTCCGGCATCCCGAATCGCTCCGCCAGCAGCGAGATCAGCAATGAAGTGTGCGGAGTTGTAGATTCCCCGACCGCAAAACGAGGGTGGACATCCTCCTCAATGATTACGACATTGACGCCTTGCTTGGCCAGGATCGCGCCCAGCATGGATCCGGAAAGGCCGCCGCCGAGTATGGCGACATCGAACATTTTCGCTGAATTCTCACCCATGGTCTCACTCACTTCTAACTCGACTCAGTGCTGCACCAGAGCCGCGCCCCAAGAAAAACCAGCCCCGTTTGTAACCAACATTACTAAATCGCCTTCGTGGATATGACCTTCATCCAGCGCGTCCACATAATCGATTACCATGTCCGTCTCTTGCAAGTGGCCGTGCCGTTGCAGGCCGTCCATGAAAACCTTCTCTGGAGGAATCGTAAAGGCCCGGCAAAAGGCCTTCTGATCCCAGCTGGAGAACGTGGGATAGACGTAGTACTTCACGTCGGAAGACTTCTTGCCCGCGCGTTGCAATGCGCCGCGAATAACTTTTCTGAACATAAACAGATTTGTCGGAATCACTTCTGTATTGAAGCGTCCTATATCACCGGCAACATGCATCCAGGTGTGGTCCTCGGGGTGATTTGGGTCACGGTTGGGGAATCCCGGCACCCACCAAACATCGTGCAGCTTGCCGGCGGTGATCACATCGACTGAAAGAATGACCCTTCGGTCGTGGTTTTTCTTGAGCAATACCGCTCCGCCGCCATCGCAGACCACCGTGATCGGATAGTAATTGTGATTGAGAGCCGGAACTTTGTCGCCGGCAAACAACAATGCGAGATTCATGTTGTCATTGGTCGACATCAAAGAACACACCGACTTCAAGGTCTGCTGGTAACTGGCGCAGCCACCCGTGTTAATGGCCGTCGCAAAGGCGCGCGTTGCGCCGAGTTCTTTTTGGATGTAACCTGCGGCGCTCCAGGTAGGAGCGATGTAGTCTTCAGGGATGCTGGTGAAGCCGACGATTACGTCGATCTCGCCGGGATTGATCCCGGCTTTTTCCACTACGCGCCGGCAGGCCTTGAGCGCAACGCTGGAGGCCGTCTCCTCACCCGCTACGTGTACCGCTTCAATCCCGATGTCGCGCTGGAAATCGACATTGGCAGCGAGCGCCACTTCCGGCGTTTTTTCGTCCCGAAAAATCTCGGCCAAAGGCTTTCTTTTCGGCGGCAGATAGTACGCCGCTTCCAGAATGCCGATCTTCGCGAACATGTGCGAATCCCCCAAGCAACTGCCAGACCCTAGATGCGGATCAGGCTTACAC
>JBAVAV010000501.1:0-3670 GCA_049585895.1 Candidatus Sulfotelmatobacter sp.
TGCACGCCGCCGCTGTGATAAAGGCGTTCAAGAAAAACGATATCGAACTGGCCAACACGGTTTATTCCGGAGTGCCGTCGCACGTGTTCGGGATGGAACAGACCATCGATATCGGGCCGATGAGCGGGAAATCGAATGTATTGTTCTGGCTGGAGCGGCATGGCATTCCTGCCTCGGACGATGTCGTCGAGCGCATTTACCAGTTCGCTAAACAGAGCGACCATACTCTGCGCGAAACTGAGATATTGGAATGCGTTCCCGCCGCAGCAAGAAAGATGTGATTCGTTTTTTGTTCGCCTACAATCATTTTATGTTATGACTGATCTATGCGAAAAGCCGTCAAGCATCTTAAGAAGTCCGACCCCGTCATGCGGGCGATCATCGAGAGCGTGGGCGCTTGCCGCATGGAGTTCGGCCCACCCGAGTTCCACAGCCTTGCTGAGGCCATTGTCTATCAGCAATTGAACGGCAAGGCGGCGGTGACCATCTTCAAACGGTTTGCGGCGTTGGCGGGCGAGCCGCTCACACCCGAAGGCATCCTCAAACTGACCAATGAGCAACTGCGCAGCGTAGGCCTGTCGAAACAGAAGTCCGCGTACTTGAAAGACCTGGCCGCCAAGACCGCAGCCGGATTGCTGGATTTCGCAAGGCTCCACGAGCAGCCTGACGACGAAGTCATTGCCCATCTCACCCAGGTAAAAGGCATCGGAGTGTGGACGGCGCAGATGTTTCTGATGTTCTCGCTGAAGCGCGAGAACGTGCTGCCCACGGGCGATTTCGGTATTCGCATGGCGATGTACCGGCATTATCTCGAGGTACAGCGAGCGAAGGCAGCAAAGAAATCCGCGACTGCAAAGAAGGGCCGCAAGCGGAAAATTATCCTGCCCACTCCGGAGAAGATGCAGAAAATCGCGAAGAGTTGGGAGCCTTACCGCAGCGTGGCTTGCTGGTATTTGTGGCGCAGTCTGGACATGAAAACTCTCTAGCGACGAAGACTCTTGTAGCTCCCTGCGCCCTCTGTGGTTAAATGAATAGCCATGGCTGATCCCAAGATTCGCGTGCTGGTGGCCAAGCCCGGGCTCGATGGGCACGACCGTGGCGCCAAAGTTATCGCCCGTGCCTTACGCGATGCCGGCATGGAAGTCATCTATACAGGCCTGCGCCAGACCCCGGAGATGATCGTCAGTGCCGCCCTGCAGGAAGATGTGCAGGTAATCGGCCTGTCGATTCTTTCCGGTGCCCACAACGTCATCGTGCCCCGCGTCATGGATCTGCTCAAGCAAAACAAAATGGATGACGTCATCGTGCTGGTAGGCGGCATCATTCCCGATCAGGATATCGATGCCCTGAAGAAACGCGGCGTCGCCGCAATCTTCCAGCCCGGCACCGCCATGGACGACATCGTGAAATTCATCCGCGCGAACGTGAAGGGGCCGGTGCCCCAAGTGATTGAGTAATTTAATAATTGGATGATTTTTGTAATTTAGCAGCTCAAGGTTTTCAAATTACGAAATTACACAATTACAAAATTACTCAATCTCTTGAATGCCGGCTCCGAATCTCACCAGCATCCGCCAGCAACTGGAACGAACCATCGGTCCAGCGCCCTGGTATTGGAAAACCTTCCCGGCGATCCGCTCACTGGCCGGGCAAGACTTTGTCTGGACTCATCATGGCGAACAGGGGCCGCTCGGTTATCTGGTCTCGCTCGCGCTCGACCAGGAACCCAACCAGCCGAGGCTGGCGCTGAACACTTATTGCCGGCCGTTCCTCATGCCGCCACACCATCTCGGTATCTGGTGCCCGGAGGGACGAAGCATCCGGTTGACCTGTTTCGATCCCGATCGGCTTAAGACTTTCGAATTCGGCGAGATTGCAGGATGGTTCAAGCAGTCTTCCGATCGCATCTACGCCACATCCGCGCCCCTCACCGAGTTTGAGGTACCGCTCGGGTTGCCCGCGGGAATGCATAAAATCGACGTGCCGCCGGCCATGGCCGCAGTCGATGAGTTGATCGTGCCTACCAGCTATCCCGCAAAGGTTGCAGATGATCCGGCGTTCGCTTTGTTCGTTTTTTACCTGCAGGCGGGCTTGGTCGAAGTTCTACCCCAGAAGTGGTTCACCGCGGCACAATATCAGGTAGGCCGGCAATGGATAGCCCGGGCCGCGCGCGATCCAGAGTCGCATCGCATTTTCGGCGAGTGCTTCGGCGTGGGAACTTTCTTATTGGAAGAAGATGGCTGCCGCCTGGCGCAGTGGCTGGAAGGAGATCGCCGTCCGGCTTGAGTTTCAGCGCAGAGGATATCCGGCTTCTCCCGGCAGGTGACCATCCAGTTTGATCACTTTCACTCCCGCCTTGGCATCCTGCAAGTCCATTAAACCGATGGCCCCCGGCAATACTTTGATAGCCTCCCTCTGGAAGCCGTTGGAAAAAACCGCCACTGGCTCGCTCGACGCCTCGCCGCGAAACACCTGGCCAGTCCAGTATTGCTTGTATACAGTTTCTGACATACCCAGCAGACGCAACAACACCAGCCTCTCGTGACAGCCAGGCGTCCGCACGACGAGTTTGATGGGCAAGCCCCCCGGCCAGTTATGCTTCCCTCCGGCGAATATCTGGCGCAGTTCGACGAGGCTGAGGTTCGTCACTGGATTGCCAGAGTTCACTACTACAGCGACCTCACCATTCTGAGCAGAGGACACGAGCGGAAAAGACACAAGGAGCAAGCCCAGGACAAGCAGCATTGCCGTCGATATCGCGATCGTCGATGTCGCCTTCATGGTTGATCGTCGCCTCAGAAAGTGAACGCCAACTGCAGATGCAGCCCGTTCAAGTCCGGCTTGCCGAAGCGGATGGTATGGTCCAACTGGGCCTTGAAGGCGATGTAGTCGTTCAGTTCGTAGCGAGCGCCGAAAGAGGAGCCGAAGCGCAGGCCAATATCCTCGTAGATCGGGTTCGTGGACCTCGCATTCAGATACTGATAACGAAAGAACGGACGAATGTGGCCCATCTGTTTCGAAATCTGAGAGTAGAAGGCCGGAGTGTTGGCGGTGGGCTGGCTGAAATGCAGAGCCCTGTCGCGAATGAGGAAACCCTCGTTAAGAAATTCGATGCCATGTGCGACATAAACAATATAAGCGTTGAAAATGCTCTGCCCGTATCGCAACGAAGCTCCCTGCTCGAAATTGCTGATCTTGTCGTGGTAATACGAAGCTCCGATTTGTAATCCCGGAATGACGGCAGGACGAAGATAGAAGCCGACGTTTACATGGTTGCCGTTGTTCTCGTCGCTCGCTGAACCGTCGCCGTCGATGTTAAGCCGAACAGTGTCGGAAGATCCGTACTCGGCAACGTAGTTCAGCCCCAGCTTCCCCGACGGAATCGCGCCGGTCACGGAAACACCAATCGCCTGAGTGGGGAGCAAACCGCCATTACTGGCGTATTCCATGACGAGTGGCCGGTCGGCGGTTGTTTGCAGCCACGCGGCGCTGCGAAATGCCCAGTTGTAGTATCCGATGTTGGTCTGGTAGCGGCCGAAAGAGAACTTCAAGTAGTCGTTCCTGTCGTACTTGAGCAGGATCCGTCGAAAATCTATTTTGTAGCTTTGCGCATCGCCTTCCTCGAAAACTATCTCGGAAAGCACGCTGGCTTTGTCGGTAAGTCGTGACG
>JBAVAV010000502.1:0-3467 GCA_049585895.1 Candidatus Sulfotelmatobacter sp.
CACGAAAAGAGTAATGTGGCGCTGGACAAGTTAACAGAATGGACCGAATCCCATGCCAAACCGCTCGGTCTAAAAAAACCTCTCACGCGGGCGGAGAAGAAATGGCTGCGTCCCCTGGGCGTTCCCAACGTCGCGACGCTGGTAACCGCAAATCAGCACGGACTGATCCTCCTAACGGACGATAAATCGCTCGCCGATATCGGGAAGGCGAACTTCGGCGTGCCATATGTGAACAGTCAGGCTATTCTCAGCTATTTGCTCGATCGCGGATCGCTGACGGCCGCTGAACACGACCGCGCGGTGCTTTCGCTTGTTGACAAAGGATACACGTTCACACGAATCACTACGCAGCAGATTCTTGCAGTTATTGCGGAAGAACAATTTCAGCTTACGCCAAGGGTCAAGCGAATACTTGCGACACTCGAATCGCCCCCCGTAGAGCCGATCTCAGCCTCAGTTGTTGTCGCCCAAGTCCTTCGGCAGCTATACCTAGAGTCGATTCCTGACGAGATCCGCGAGGCGGTCGCATTCCACATCTTGGATATTCTTGCGATGCACCTAGCGAAAATTGAAGTCCAACGGCTCGTGTTTCGAAGCCTTCGGCACCAAATGAGCCCGATCTTGGCCTATCAGAATCGAAGTATTCAAGATCTGCTGAGTAGGTGGGGCACGAGCCTAGGCCTTGCGTTCTGACACTCGCGCAGCCGCTAACCTGGGCCACGCGCTTCCCAAGGCGCTGTTGCGACACCGTAACTGCATTGTGCAGGTTCCCCGCGCACGGGGACACGCCGTCTTCCTCATTCAGAACGACTTCCGATGGCCGCCGCGCGGCCGGCCCGTCCTTTCGGCGCAGTCAAAACCTCCAGTGTGCGAGGGGCCTGGTTCCAGAAGAAATCCACACCCACACTGTGACATCTAACCTTGCGTTCACAGTCCCACTCGCGCGATCATGGTCGAGGCCGTAACGGCCGCTGAGGGAGTCGCGCGAAGGAAAAGCGCTCCATTGATGCCGTGCTAAGTTCCGTGTTCTCTATATTTTGAGACCTAAGTCCTTTGACATGCAGCTTTTGCGGGCAATTTCCTGCTAACTCAATGATTCTAACAATGTAAGAAATAGGGGGAGGGGAGGGGTGAGGTTATAAATCGGCTATAAGTTGGCAACATAGCTCAACGGAGTGAGCTTCACAAGAGATAGCTAACCCGGTTATTTCAGGAAGAAATCCACAGCGCGAAACCGGATACCTGTAAGGGGGCCTAAGCCAGGGTGTTCAAATTACAAAATTACCCGATCTCTTCTACCCGGCTTTGCGCTCATCCGCGCCGTTGTCCTCGTCCCACTCGAACGACAGCGCCCGGGAGGTGGTCTCAATGGGCTCAAGTTCCGGGATGTCCTCTGCCACCGATGCTCCCAACTCGGCAAACTTGCGCGCAGAAACCAGCACGCGGTTTTCCAGCGAGCCGACCGCCTGGTTATAAGCTTCGACCGCGCGATCGAGATTGGTGCCGACGCCGGTGATATGTCCCGCGAGTTTCCGCAGGCGTTCGTGCAGTTCTTTGCCCAGAGCGCTGATCTGTTGCGCGTTGCGGGCCAGCTTCTCCTGGTTCCAGCCATAGGATATGGCTTTCAGCAATGCGATAAGAGTGGTCGGCGATGCAGGTATCACGCGGTTCAGCACGCCGTGCTCGATGAGTCCCGAGTCTTGTTCGAGCGCGGCGCTGAAGAATGTTTCGCCGGGAAGAAACATCACAACGAATTCCGGAGTAGCGTCAAATTGTTCCCAGTATTTTTTGCCGCTCAGAGTATTGATGTGGTCGCGGACCTGCCGCGCATGATTGGCCAGACACGCCCGCCGCGTTTCTTCGTCCGTCGTCTCGAAGGCGTCGAGAAAAGCCTGCAGCGGAGTTTTCGCATCCACCACCACGTGCTTTCCGCCGGGCAACTTGACGACGAGATCTGGGCGCAGACGTCCGCTTTCGGTAGTGACGGTTTCCTGCTCGGCGAAGTCGCAGTAGGAAAGCATGCCCGCGATCTCAACCACGCGCCGCAGCTGGATTTCTCCCCACCGGCCGCGTACGTTGGGCGTGCGCAGTGCCCGCACCAGATTGCCGGTTTCCGATTGCAGCTCTTTCTGCGTGGTGATGAGAGATTGCACCTGGGCGCGCAATTCTCCGTAGGCATCGCCCCGCGCAACCTCCATCTGCTGAATCTGCGCGTCGACTTTATTGAGAGAATCGCGCACCGGCGCAACCATATCGGCCACAGCTTTCTGCCGCGCTTCCAGGTCGCCTTTGGCTTGGCTTTGGAAGCGCTTGAGAGTCTCTTCGGCAGTCTGCAGGAACGACAAATTGTTGCTCTTCAGCGCGTCGGAGGCCATCGCTTTGAAGGCATTCTGCAGATTTTCTCCGGCGCGGGTCACCAACTCCATCTTCTCGGTGCTGGCCTTTCGTTCCGCTTCCAGAGCGGATTCCAACCTGGCGCGAGCGGCAATCAGTGCAGTCTGACCCTCCAAAAGCCGCGCCAGTTCTGCCTTTTCAGCGGTTAATTCCTTTTCCATCAAGGACAAACGCAGGCTCAGAGCAGCGGATCGCGAGCGCAACGCCAGCCATGCAATCACACCACCAAACAACAGGCCAATGACCCCACTGGTCGCTAGTTCCATAGACGCAGGTAACTTCTCCGGCTGGATTCCACCGTCTAGCGTAGCACCAGCAAGCAAGTTTGACCGGAATCGATCCTTCCCAGGGTCAGGTTGCGTAGGCCAAACTGATGCTCAGGGTCACTAGAGTCGTTCTGGCGCTTATGCTCGCGATGAGCGGCGCAGAAAAAACGGCGCAGCACGCGACTCTGAAACCCGCAGCCGCAACCGCCCCCGACATTCCATTCGGCGGTTACGATTCCGAATCCGAGCAACAGCTTCTGGTGTTGGCGAATCAAGCGCGCTCACAAGCCGGCGCTCCCCCTCTGACCATGGATGCTGGACTTTCTCAGGCTGCCCGCACTCACGCGCAAGAGATGTTTGCGGCGCGGCAACTTTCACACCAGTTTGCGGGCGAGCCCTCCCTGCCCCAACGCCTGGCGGCGACGACCAAGCTGCAACTCGATCAGGAGGGTGAAAATGTCGCCCTCGATTTCGACGCCGCCGGAGCGCAGCAGCACCTGATGCTTTCCCCCCCGCACCGCGCGAACTTGCTCAATCCCGCCTATAACGTGGTCGGGTTGGGTGTAATCCGCAGCGGAGACCGGTTGTACGTCGTCCAGGACTTCGGCCATGCTCTCCCCAATTATTCCGCCGCCGAAGTCAAGGACCGGATCGCGGCCTCGGTGGCGCAAATGCGCCACCAGGCCAGCCAGCCGAATCTGCCGCGCCACGATCTGCCCATCGCGGACGATGCTGCCTGCTCCATGGCCAAAGCCGACAAGCTCGGCCCCTCTCCCGTTCATCAACTCGCGCAACGCTACACCGTGC
>JBAVAV010000503.1:0-11874 GCA_049585895.1 Candidatus Sulfotelmatobacter sp.
GTCCAGATCCTTCCTACTACTTCTTGCCCGAGTAATCCTAACCCGTTCTCCAAGTTTCACATTGGCAGCTCCCGGCCCACGTTGCGCTGACCATAAAGTCCAGGCGGTAGGGCCGCCCAGTGATCCACGGCAAGCGGATACTAGATACTAATTAAGACCAAAATTCTCACTCTCGGGCATCAGCATCCAATCAAGAGTCAAAAGGCGACGGAAAGGAGTTTCTGTACCACACGAACGAGCAACTTCAACTACTAGTTCGCCAACCACCTGTTGAACGCTTCGACGAACCCGCTCTGGACGCCCGGTCTACCCTACTATGCAAATTCTTTCACACTTGCGGACCGGCGTCGGCGGTGCAACAATGGCTGCCGTCTGGAAATCTAGAAGTGCCGCCCTGCAAATCGAATCTTCTATCCAAAGGTGAATCTATGTTTAGGAAGCACCAGCTTGTATTCCCGGTTCTGGTAGTCACTCTCGCTCTGGCTTGGAGCCATGCCGCGCAAGCCGCATCGGCACAGAGCGGCCCATCGCGTGCCCTTATTACTGCGCCGGTCGACGCCAGCCATCTGGCTACACTCGTCGGCAACACACGTCTCGAAGCCAACGCCCGCAACGATCGCGGCCGCGTCTCCGACGGCCTTCAGCTCGACCACATGCTGCTGCAGTTGAAGCGCGCCCCCGAAGTGGAGCGCGACTTCGCCGCCTACATCGAAACCCTCACCGACAAATCTTCGCCCAACTTCCGCCACTGGATGTCGGCCGCCGAACAAGGCGAAAAATACGGCCTGGCGCAGTCAGACGTTGATGCGATTACGGGCTGGCTCCGCTCCCAGGGCTTCACGGTCGGTTACGTCTATCCCAATCGGATGGTCATCGATTTCTCCGGAACCGCCGGACAAATCCGCAATGCGTTCAATACAGAAATTCACTACCTCAGCGTGAGAGGTGAGCGGCACATCGCCAACATGAGCGACCCGAAAATTCCCGCGGCGCTGGCGCCGGCCATTCACGGCGTCGTTTCGATGCACGATTTCAAGCCCCACAACAACATTTCCAAGCGCATGGACTACACGTTTTCGGGCTGCGGCGGCACCTGCTACGCATTGGTTCCGGCCGACTTCCAGACCATCTACAATCTGAATCCTGTTTACTCCGGTGGAACAACCGGTGCGGGCCAGACGGTCGCGGTTGTGGAAGACACCAACTCCTTCGGCTCCGACTGGGCCAACTATCAGAGCAAGTTCGGTCTTACTTCTTTCGGAGGCACGCTCACCACGACGCATCCCAACGACGCCGGAAACTGCACCAATCCCGGGACCAACAGCGCTGACATCGAAGCTGATCTCGACGTGGAGATGGTTACAGCCGTAGCTCCCGGCGCAGCCGTGAATCTGATTTCCTGCGCCGATACCTCCACCACGTTCGGTGGTCTGATCGCGATTCAAAACACTATCAGCGCGCCCAACCCTCCGCCGATCATGAGTATGAGCTACAGCGTCTGCGAGGTTCTGAACGGTGCTGCTGCCAATGCGTCCTTTAATACGGCGTTTCAATCCGCCGCGGCCGCCGGTATCTCTGTATTTGCTTCCGCCGGCGACGAGGGCGGGTCCGAATGCGGCCGCGACTTCAGTGTCGGTTCCAGCTACGAGCTTCCTGGAATCGGCGTCACCGGCTGGAGCGAGACCGCCTACAACGTCTCGGTGGGGGGTACGGACTACGAAGTCCTGTACAACGCCCTCGAAGGCGGAGCTCCCCAGAGCACCTATTGGGGCGCCACCAACGGCACCACCTTCGGCTCTGCCTTGTCCTACATTCCGGAGATTCCCTGGAATGACTCTTGCGCCAGCTACCTGATCTACAACGTGGAAGGCTTCTCGACCGCCTATGGCACCTCGGGCTTCTGCAACAGCTCCTCGGGGACGGGTTTCGTGGACACGGCCGCCGGCGGCGGCGGGCCCAGCACCTGTGCCACCGGCGCGGGCAATGCCACCTACCTCTATGACGAAAACACCACCTGCAAAGGTTACGCGAAGCCGTCATGGCAGAATGGCATCTTCGGCAACCCGGCGGATGGCGTCCGGGATATTCCGGACGTTTCCATGTTCGCCGCCAACGGCGTCTGGAGTCACTACACCGTGATTTGCTTCTCCGACGCTTCCGGTGGCGGAGTTCCGTGCACGGGCGCTCCCAGTGGTTGGCCCGGCGTGGGCGGAACCTCGGTGGCGGCTCCGTTGATGGCCGGCATTCAGGCGCTGGTCGATCAGAAGCACAACATCCGCGCCGGCAACCCGAACCCCACCTACTATTCGATTGCCAAAGCCGAGTTCGGCGCGCACGGCAACAGCTCCTGCTATTCGATTAACGAAACCGCGGGCAATAGCTGCACCTTTAACGACATCACCCAGGGCGATATCGATATCGACTGCCGCCCCAATGGCACGGTTTTCAAAGCCGATTGCTACAAGCCGTCGGGCAACAACGGCACCATGGGGACGCAGGCGATCAGCAGCATTAAGGTGACCAACGGTGGATCGAATTACACCAGCGCGCCCACCTGCAAGATCGTTGGCCCTACCAACAAGTCGGCCTACAAGTCGCCCACAGGTACCACCATCTACGCGGGCGGCACGCCAGCCACCTGCACCGCTGTGATCAACGCCAGCACGAAAAAAGTCACCTCCATAACGCTTACCAAAGCTGGCGGAGGTTACACCGCGGTCCCCAGTTGTACCCTCTCTGGAGGCGGCGGCACGGGCGCGAAATGCATGTCGGTCATCACGCCCACAGTCGCCCCGGCCACCTATCAGCCCGCCTTCGGCGCAACCCCGGGCTGGGACCTGGCGACCGGCCTGGGCAGCCCCAACGGACTGAACCTGGTCAACAACGCGGCCTGGTAACAAAAACCGCTGCCTTGTCTGGCAGATGCCCCGTCGTTGTTCCTGCAGCTTTTTGCAGGGACACGACGGGGCTTTTCATTCTGCCTGATTCACGTGGACCAATCGCGAAGCTTCGGTATTCACACTCTTGACATCCCATCCGATGACCCCTGAAGTCAGCTTCCCCATGTCCCTGCAAAGATGCAGGGCCAAGAACGGGCAACCGGGAATTTTCTGTGCGACGCAAAGGTGAGACATCCCCCGAACTCGAATGGCCCTGTACCGCTGGCATCTATCTCCATTTCTGCTCTGCGCTGAGACTGAGGTTAATGCGCGCCGTTTTGCCAGTTCTGGCCTTGTAAGGATTTACCCAGACTTCCTCCTACGGGTGATCAAATGAAAAGGACGTTCGTTGTTTCGCTTGGTTTGTTTCTCTCTTTCCTTCTCTGTCTCAGCATAGCTTCCGCTCAATCGTCTCCATCGTCATCGTCATCGTCGCGCCTGCCGCTGGGTTCGCTCAGCGGAATCAATGCACTTCGTTCCTGTCCGTACGGATTTTATCCCGGGGCGAGCTGCTACCAGGCAACGGTAAGTTGTCCCGGAACGGACAGTCTGGGCATTACCTACGGCTACTCCATCCCATCCGGCATTCCGCGCGGGACCATCGTTCTGTTTAATGGTTCCGGCGGAACGCAGCCCTACGGGACCGGCTATGGGCAGCGCAGCTATGTCGAGACTTACTTGCAGGCTGGTTATCAGGTTGTGGAAACCGCCTGGGACACGGACTGGGAAATTACCAGCAGTCAGGGCAGCCAGGGGCCGAAGATCGCGGCCTGCCGTCCCGCTACGCTTTTGAACTACGTGCACCAGAATTTCTATAAGGGCGACGGCGGCATGTGCGCGCAGGGTGCCAGCGCCGGTTCTGGCGCGCTGGCTTACGCTCTTTCGTATTACGGAAGCGGGGACTACCTCGACAAGGTCGAACTGCTTTCCGGGCCGGTTTTTGGAGACATCGAACAAGGTTGCGTGGAACCGGAGGGTCCGTCTCTGACCGTGTGCTCCCTGGGCCAGTACGGGTGTGTGGGCCAGCAGTGGACTCTCAAGCCGCAGTACGTACAGGGATCGCGAAACGGAGTAAGCAAATGGACTGGACACAAGTGCCAGCCCAGCAATGGTGCTACCCCATCCCAGACCAATTCCAGCTGGAAGGCCATGAGCATCGTGGACGGAACCAACGCCCCGAGTTTCGTTTATCCTCAAACCGCAATGGCGGGGTGGTTGTGTAGTAATGGACTGAACAACTCCGCTGCCGAGGCGCAGTTTTTCTATCAGAAATTCACCGGTCGCGGCCAGGCGGCGGAATATTCGGTGACCCGCATCGATAACTGCATCGGGCCGGAAGGCGTTGCCGAAGGAATGACCCCCTCCGGAAAGAGCGGATTCGTGGCGATCACCTCCGACATGACCGATCCCGTGGCGGGATGCATCAAGCGGCACTGAGTCCCTGGGTTTCCAGAACTGCAAAGTTTGAGCGAATCGCAGCATAAAGTTCGCACGCTACGTGGACGCAGGCAGCCGGGGACGGGCAACCGTTCCCGGTTTTGCTTGTGGAGCGTAGTCTGGATGTCCTGTATTTCCCGAATCTGCGCGCTACGCCATTACGGAACCCGCTGACGCCAGTGTGCCTCACGCGTTCATACTCTGCCGGAAACTGCCGATACTTCATGACGGGTGAATCGCATGAAAAAGACCTCGGCTGTTTCGGGCTGCGTTGTTCTCTTCTTCGTTCTTAGCCTTTCTCTTAGCCTGCAGACGGCATGGGCGCAGTCGCCGCTGCCTCTCGGTTCGGTCACTGGAATTGCTGCCCTTCATCCCTGCCCGATGGGATACTTTCCGGGCGCAAGCTGTTTTGAAGCCACGGTGAGCTGTCCCAACACCCTGGACATTCGGGTCACTTATGGATTCATCAATCCCGAAGGCGTGCCGCGGGGTATGGTGGTTTTCTTCAACGGCTCCGGCGGCACGACGCCTTACGGCGGCTCGAACCGTGGCCGGGCTTACACTGAGACTTACGCGCAGGCCGGTTTTCAGATTGTGCAGTCGGCCTGGGAAACGGACTGGGAAGATTCGGGCATTAGCAGCGCCAGGAGCGTGAAGACGGCCGCTTGCCGTCCGGCCACGCTGTTGAACTATTTCCACCAGATTCTCTATGAAGGCGACGGTGGCATGTGCGCGCAGGGAGCCAGCGCGGGATCCGCCGCCCTGGCTTACATCCTGAGCTGGTACGGCGGTTCGAACTATCTCGACAAAGTTGAACTGCTCTCCGGGCCCGTGCTCAGCGATATCGAACAAGGCTGCGCCATGCCGAAAGCCGGCGCCGTCAGTGTATGTTCCCCGGGCCAGTTCGGATGCGAGGGAGCGCCGTGGGTCGACAAGCCGCAGTACGTGCAAGGCGCGCAGCTCGCAGTCAGTTCGTGGACCGGCCACACCTGCCAGCCGGCAAATCAAACTCTGCCCGCCACCAACGCTAGTTGGAAGGCGATGAGCATTGTCGATGGCAGCAACGCTCCTGACTATTCTTATCCGCAGACTGCGCTGGCGGGCTGGCTGTGCAGCAACGGGCTGAATAACTCTGCCGCCGAAGGACAAATCTTCTATCAGAAGTTCAGCAGCCGCGCGCAGACCGCGGAGTACTCGCTGAATCGTGTTGACGGTTGCGGCGGATCGGAAGGCCTCGACGTCGGCACCACGACGCGCGGTCAAAACGGATTCACCGCCATCTCTTCCGATATGACTGATCCCGTGGCAGGATGCATCAAGCGGCACTGAGTGGGCAAACCCCGTTTTTTTCTTTCTTCAAGCGTATTGCTTTCTCACGAGTATTGCGATCGCTGCTGCAACCCGGATTGCGACCCGATCAAGGCACGCGGGTATTGACTGTCGACCCGGCTCAGAAGGCTCATCATCTGCTCCAGAGTGGCAACCTCAAAGTCAACGTGCTCCAGTTTGTCCCGCACGGGCCCGGAGGGGTTGAACAGCTTGATTCGAATACCGTGGTCCTGAGCCCATCTCTGCAAACGGACCAGCATGCCCAGACCGCCGCCGCCGATTGCGTGCATTTCGGTCAGGTCCAAAACCACCAGGCGAGCGTCTGTCTGGGACGTAACCGCGTCCCGTAGCTTGAAAGCAGCTTCATTGCGAACGAATCGGCCCGCGCATTCAATGATCGCCATCTCACCAACGTTGTCGATGTGTACGCTTGGCATCGTCCCTCCCCGAATGAATTGTTTTAGATGAAGTAATTCAATGCACGAACCGTGCCGTTACTGTGTTTTGTGCAAGATACGAAGAGTAACCTCGCCGTGTTACCGGAAATTCCTGCACAGAGAGAGAAAATCTGCCCCACCGGAAAAGTGTGGGATCGACCTCGTACTTAGGATCGAGTCAAGGTACCCATCTTGCAAAAAATGCAAAAGTGGGCCATGCCTCTCTCCGGCACCGGCGATTAGCCCACGCGGCATTCAGCAAAATCCTCTGTTGAGACGCCCGTCTCATACTGAGACGGAGGCTCCGCGAGTGGCCGCGAAACTGTGGACGCCTTCTCTGTAAATCACTGAAAACACATTCGCCTAGGGTCTAGCCCTTGCGTGCCGAACGATGGTGCCTGCCGTGCTCTCTTTCTATACGAACAGCGGCTCCGTGGCTCCCCAATTGTCTTTCTAACCGGGAAGAGGGGAGCCCCGCCGCACCTTCTCTTTTCTGAAAAAGTTTGATCGAGGAATTGTCTCTTTGGCGCAAGAAGCCACAGGCACCGCGCGCGCGAATCCCTCCACCTCAGTGGCTGAGCTGGCTCGCTTTTTTCCCGAGGCTACCCCGGTGCGCATCCCCGTACGGCTGGCGCGTGCGGGCCAGGGACTGAATGGACAAGAACCGAGCACACTGGATTCGAACGAACAAGCGTCGTCCGGACAGTCGAGCGGGACACACTCGAGTGCATCAGCATTCAGCGAAAGCACGGTCATCGAATTCGGCACATCACGCGAAGTGCTGTTTGCCTGCGCCACGCCGCTGGAGTTTGCCGACGTCCTGCGCCTGCGCAATGCCGACGGTTCGCTCGATACGGAAGCTTCCGTGGTGGCCGTGCAGTATCATCCCGGCAAAACCGTGGTGGCAGCCCGCTTTCTGAAAGAGGTTCCCAACTGGATCGTGAAACCATGACTCCGACTCCGCAGCCCGCACCACAGGATCTTGACGCCATCTGGGCGAGCGCCCGCCGCCTTCATCCTATTTACGCCGAACTGGCGCGCGAGTTCGTCGTTGAAGCGCCGCCCTGCGCCAATCTGGAGACGGCCGAGGAAATGCCTGATCCAGAAGCGGTGGAGCAGGCCCAGCAGTGGCTTAACGACATGGACGAGCGCATCAAGGTCCATCAGTTGCGGCAGTTTCTGCAAACCAGTTCTCTGGTCGATCAGGAAGCCCTCATCGCCCTGCTCAAGCATCTGCTGGCCAAAAGCCCGAAAAGCGATTCCGTGCGCGACAAGATTGATTTCCTGCTGGTGCAGTTTTTCAGCCAGGCCGCGCCCAGCGAGCTGGACGACTACGACGTAGACCTCGCCTACGTGGCTCAGGCACTGGAGCCGGTCCTCGGTCAGGTGGACCTCAAGACTCCTGTGTGGCTGAACGCTCTCGATCGCGTGCTCGATGCGGCGCGGCGCTGCTCCTCCCTCGATGCACTTCTTCACGGCGGAGTGCTGGAGCAGGGACGCAAGGCAAAAATCCAGGCCGGCGATCTGTTTTACCTGCCGGTGGCGCTGCTCGCCTTTACCCGTTTCGGATATCTCATGCGCCGGGTGTTCTTCCGCCTCATGCTCGGCGATCTCAACAACATTCTCGAGGGCCTCGACGAATTGGACGAAAGGGGAATCGAGACCATCGACTGCCGCCGCGCGCAATTCTCCGCGCAGGAGCCGGTCATGCGCCTGCGCATGATCTGCCAGTCGTGGAAGGTGATGTTCCAGGCAGAATATTCCTCGGGCCAGCCGCTGCGCATGCTGGTGGATCTGCGTGCCTCGATCGAGCACGCTCTGGGCCGCGGGTCGGCCACCGATGCCGGAAGGAAGAGCTCAACTTCGGTGGTGGCGAGCCCTGCTCCGGTAAAGCCCGCACAGAAATCTGACGCCGCGCCGCGAGCCGCCGCTGCTGCCGCCGGCGCCGGCGGGAGCGAAGCAACTTCTTCGAACGCCGGCTTTGCCTCTGTGGCGGATGCTCCGGAGTTCGAAGTTTCCCCCGCACCGTCCGAGTGGGATCCGGATCCTCCCGGGCCGCACCGCAAGAAGTGAGAAGTGGAAAGTTTTTCGTGGATTCTCCGACCGTACTCATCATTTCCGACGACGTGGAATTCTCCCGGCGCGTGACTGCGCGCTGGCAGATGGAACGTAACGTTCCGGTCTTCACGCTGCTAAGCGGGGAGCTTTGGCCGCGCTCGGTCAATACCTTCGATGCGGCGGTTGTGGGCACGCTGCGCCGCGAAGTGCTATCGGTGGTGCTTGAGCCGTTGCACTCCACCGTCCAGCCTGTTTTTTTTGTCTGCGATGATCCCGCGACTGCACGCCTGGTGCGCGAGCGCTGGCCGCGGGTTTGCGTGCTGTGCCGGGTCGAGAACTGGCTCGAGGTGCTGGTCCTGGCGGGACGCGAAGCCGTGCATCGCTCGCGTGCCGAAGCGCGCGCCCGCGCCGCCGAACAGTCCTGTGCGACTTCAGAACGCCAGGCTATGCTGGGCCGCTACATGCTGGAGATGCGTCACGGCCTGAACAATGCTCTCACCGCGGTGCTGGGAAATTCCGACCTGCTGCTGCTCGAGCCCGGCAGCTTATCTCTGCAAGCGCGCTTGCAGCTTGAAACTATTCGCAACATGGCATTGCGCATGCACGAGGTCCTGCAGCGTTTCTCTTCGCTGGAGAAAGAAATGCACGTAGCCGCACTCCAGGCAGAGCAGGATTCCGGCAAACCCCGTACCGCTGCGGCCGCCGCAGGCGTCTGAAACAACGCTGAACGAGAAGTAAGAACTGAGAACTAAGAACTAAGAACTAAGAACTGAAAACTGAAAACTGAAAACTGAAAACTGAAAACTGAAAACTGAAAACTGAAAACTGAAAACTGAAAACTGAAAACTGAAAACTGAAAACTGAAAACTGAAAACTGAAAACTAAGCTCCCCCTCTGACAACCGCGCCACCCGGCGGGCAATTTCACACGCTGGAAAAAGGCTCCATGCACAAGATGACCGCGACGAGCGCCATCCTCGAGCACGAACTCTCGGAGGTGCGTCTGCTCGTCGAACGCCAGACCGGCATTGTGCTTGAATGTCCCAACAGCGCGCTGGCCGCGCACGTCGCCGAATGCGTTGACAGCCAGGGCCTGGCCTCGTCCACCGTGTGGTTGGAACGATTGCGCTCGGCGGAACAAGATCCCAGCGGACTGCCGCAACTGCTCGACGGCCTCATCAACATCAATACAGGATTTTTCCGCCATCCCGGCGCGTTGAACGCCCTGACTCGACAGGTGCTTCCTCAACTCCACGCCCGCAGGCCGGCCGACGGCTCTTGCCCGCTGCGCATCTGGAGCGCTGGCTGCTCCAGCGGGGAAGAGGCTTACTCCGTGGCCATGGCAGTCTGCGATGCCGCGGGCGAAGCCGGTGTTCAAAGTCCTGGGACGAACGGCGGTGTGTTGGGCAATGGCGGCAGCGCCGGCCACGCGAAAGAAAAGAGCGGCAACCTGCGCAACGCACGCGTCGCCGAAGCGCTACCAACTGCGCCGCAGGTCATTCCAAATGGGATCGCGTGCGCCATTCACATCGTGGGCAGCGATCTGCTTCCTTCCAATATCGAAGCCGCGGAACGCGGCGTGTATCCGCAATCGGCACTGGCCGGTCTGCCGCCCGCAACCATCCGCGCATACTTCTCGAAGATTGGCTCGCCGATCGCGGAGCCTTCGAATGGAAACCAAGGCGGCGTGAACAGCCAAAGCGCGTGGCAGGACGGATCAGGCAAAGGAATTCGTGGCGTATCCATTCCGAGTGCGCATCTGCTGGTGAAGCCGCGGCTGCGCAGCCTGGTCACATTTAACTGCATGAATCTGGCCCGGCCCGGCTACATCGGCCGCTTCGACTGCATCCTCTGCATGGACGTCCTGCCGCACTTCTCCCGCGCCCAGCGCATCGCCCTGGTCGAGCGCCTGCATCTTTATCTTGAGCCCGGCGGCTACCTCTTCCTTAGCCAAACCGAAAAGCTCATCGCTCCCAACTTGAATTTCCGCAGCGAAACTTTCGATGGATATACCTTCCATCGCAAACCGCTGGCTGCCAGTGCGGCTTACGGACGCTGAGATGAAGAAGTGTTCCTTACGGAACACTATATCCACAGGGGTAATCTTTGTAACTGATTGAAAGCAGGATGAATATCCCGTATCGTACCATTCATTAGGCACTTGTCTATTTTGTCTATTTCATCTAATATAGACAAATGAAAACCGTATCCGCCACGGATGCCAAACAACGGCTAGCGGCACTGCTCGACACGGCGCAGCGGGAGCCGGTGCTCATTCGACGCCAGAACCGCGATGTTGCGGTGATCATGTCGGCGCAAGAATATGAGCGCATTCGCAGAATCAACATCGCCGAGCTTAAGCAAACGATGGATCGCATCGGCGCTCAAGCCGCAGCTCGCGGAATGACCGAGGAAATCCTTGCCGACATTCTGAAGGCTGACACCCCGAAAGACTGAGGCGCGCCGATTCATGCGAATCCCGCATCGTTTCGTCGTGGACACCAACGTACTCGCAAGCGCTATCATCTTCCCGCGCTCGGTTCCGCGTCGGCTCGTTGACGATGCCTTGGACCTGGACGTCGTGCTCTTTTCCGAGGCCACGATGCGCGAACTCACCGAAGTTCTCTCTCGCTCAAAGTTTGATCGGTATGTCAGCAGGCAAGAGCGCAGGCTCTTCCTGGGACAACTCGAAAGGGCGGCCGAGTTCGTGCCCATCATTCAGCTTGTCCGCGAGTGCCGCGACCCGAAGGATGACAAGTTTCTGGAAGTGGCGCTGAACGGCAGGGCTGACGTGATTATTACCGGGGATGCGGATTTGTTGGCGTTGCATCCGTGGCGAGAGATTGCGGCGCTGTCACCAGCAGCCTACCTGAAGCGATGACACCGGGCCGCTGATCTTCCCAGCTAGATCGGGTTACAGCAGCGACTCCGGGCGGCGCTCAAACGGATTCACCACTTCGACTCCCTCCAGTTCCTGCCCGGCCTGCAAATCCTCAGTGAGCAGGTAAAGACAATTGGCGGCCTTCGCTGCCGCCACGATAAGCGCATCCCAGTAAGAGAGTTGATATCGATCCTGGAGCTTCCATCCCCGCTCCAGCAGGGCCGCATCTGCAACCACCGGGTTCCAGGCCAGCAGGTCGCGAACTTCGCCGCGGGCTTCGTCCCGGGCTTTTGGCCGCAGCCGCACGGCGTTGACGTAGAACTCCCCAAGAACCTGAAAGCTGACGCGCCCCCGGCGGCTCTTCCACAGCTCGGCGCGCCACTGCCGCGCCGCATGTTGTTTTCTGGGGTCCGCTTCGTCGATCGCGTATAGGAATACATTCGTGTCGACAAAGACCGGAGACCCGCTCGTGCCCGGTCTAACCGAAGGGCGGCGAACCGATTGATGTCCAACCGGATGACGCTCAGCGGATGCGGGAGCGATCATGGGCCTCCTCGCGCGTCAGATAGCGACCGTTGCTGCGGAGAAAGGGCTTGCGGCCCAGTGCCCGCCGCATAGCTCGCTCATACCCATCCTGTGCCGACATGCGCTCTTTCAGCAGTTCTCCCAGCAGCCGGGAAACGCTGGTATCTCGCCGGGCTGCTTCGATGCGAGCCCATTGGGCGACGTCCTCCTCGAGGGTCACGGTTACGTTGCGGAGGCGATTGGTCTTGGACACGAAAACAGTGTAACAC
>JBAVAV010000504.1:0-6569 GCA_049585895.1 Candidatus Sulfotelmatobacter sp.
GATATAGTCTGTTCATCGCTCAACCAGGGGGCCCTCACCAGTGAATACATTCAGCAGGCGGCTGGCGGTTACGGTTGTCGTTCTTGCTCTTGTCCCGTGCGTCCTCTCTCAGGCAACGCCGCTGAAAATAGATGTCGAGAAGCGAGTGGATTCCATCCTCGGCAAGATGACACTGGAGGAGAAGATCGAGATCATCGGCGGCATCAATGATTTCTTCACTCGACCCATCCCCCGGCTTGGAATACCCGCTCTGAAGATGTCCGATGGTCCGATGGGCGTTCACGACTACGGGCTTACCACCGCATATCCCGCAGGCATTGCTCTGTCAGCCTCCTGGGATACCGAACTCGCTGAGCGCATCGGCGCCTCAATGGGCAAGGACGCCCGCGCGCGAGGCGTGCATTTCATTCTCGCCCCCGGAATGAACATTTATCGCGCGCCCATGAATGGCCGCAACTTTGAGTATTTTGGAGAAGATCCTTTCCTCGCCTCCAGAATCGCCGTCGCCACAATTAAAGGAATCCAGGCACAGCGCGTCATCGCGACCGCAAAACACTTTGCCGGAAATAACTCGGAGTTCGCGCGTATGACACTCAGCTCTGACATCGATGAAAGAACCTTACGCGAAATCTACCTGCCGGCATTCGAAGCGTCAGTGAAGCAAGCGAAAGTGGGCGCGATAATGGACGCCTACAACCTGATCAATGGAGTCCATTTGACTCAGAACAATCATTTGAACAACGAGATTCTCAAGAAAGAGTGGGGCTTCGACGGCATCCTCATGTCCGATTGGGGGGCTACGCACGACGGAATTGCGGCAGCGAACGGTGGCCTCGATCTCGAGATGCCCTCTCCGACATTCATGAACCGAGAGACCCTGCTCCCCGCTATCAAGGAAGGCCGCGTCTCGGTCGCGACCCTGGACGACAAGGTTCGAAGGATTCTCCGAAAAGCGATCGAATTCGGATTCTTCGATCATCCGCAAACGGATACAGACATTCCTTCCTATAGTCAGGAGGGGCGGCAGGTTGCCCTCGAAGAAGCCAGAGGTGGCATGGTGCTGCTGAAGAATTCCGGCAACTTGCTCCCGCTGGATGAAAACAGAGTGAAGACGATTGCGGTAATTGGTCCAGATGCCTATCCCGCGGTGCCCGGCGGGGGTGGCAGTTCTGAGACGAAACCGTTCACCGCAATCAGCTATCTGGAAGGCATCAGCAATCGGCTGGGGACCAAAGCCAGAGTCTTGTATGCGGTCGACATGCCTCCTCTCGACGAAGTCTTTGAGGACTCCGAATTTGTTACTGCACCCGGTGGCGAGAGCGGCTTGAAGGGGGAATATTTCAGCGATGAAGATCTGCGGGGTACCCCTGCTCTGACGCGTACAGACAAGCACGTCCATTTCAACTGGGGGGAAGGCAGCTTTGCTCCAAACCAGCCCATCGATCACTTCTCGGTCCGCTGGACTGGCTATTTCGTGCCTAGGAAAACGGGAGATTACAAGTTCTTTACCTCAGCGGATGATGGGGTTCGACTCTACCTCGGCGACGACAACGTGATCGATGACTGGCAACGCCATTCCCAGACCGTAGACAGCTATATCACCCATCTGGAAGTCGGCCATGCGTACAAGCTTCGCCTCGAGTATTTCGAGGCGGTGGGCAGTGCCATCGTTGGCTTCGGCGTGACTCAAGCCGAAGCGTCCATTGGTCGCGAGACCAAAGCCCTCGCTGCGAAGGCGGACGCCGTAATCATTTGCGTTGGTTTTGATCCTAAGACGGAAAGCGAAGGCTCTGACCGAACCTTCCAGCTCCCTGGCGGACAAGACGAACTCATCCGGCAGATCAGTGCGGTCAACAAGAACACGATTATTGTGATTACCGCTGGCGGCAACGTGGATATGACGCAGTGGATTGACAGTGTTCCGGCCCTTCTGCACGCATGGTATCCGGGGCAGGAAGGTGGAACGGCGCTGGCTCAAATTCTCTTTGGCGACTACAGTCCGTCCGGAAAGCTGCCGGCATCTTTTGAACGTCGTTGGGAAGACAACCCGACCTTTCACAATTACTACCCCGGACAAGGCCAGAACCGGGTTGCGTACTCGGAGGGTATTTTCATGGGATACCGGCACTTCGATCGTTCTGACACGAAGCCGTTGTTTGCCTTCGGTTACGGTCTTTCCTACACAACTTTTGCATACAGCGGGTTGTCCGTAACGCCGCAGGCGGGAAACTTGAACCAGCCGGTGACTGTTTCCTTCGATTTGAAGAACACGGGTCAGCGTGAGGCAGCCGAAGTGGCGGAGCTGTATGTTGGTGAATCGCGTCCCGCCGTTCCGCGGCCAGTCAAAGAATTGCAGGGGTTCGCAAAAATAAATCTGAAACCAGGCGAGACTAGGCACGTGACTATCGCGCTTGATCGCAGGGCCTTCTCTTTCTACGACGTTAAGAAAAGCGACTGGAGTGCGGATGCAGGTGAGTTCAACATTCTTGTGGGTGGTTCTTCCGACAACATCCAACTTAACGGCAAATTCACGGTGGCGCATTAGAGAAAGAGTCACGAGCAATCACCGCAGCCACGATTAATGGGGATGCACAACTCCTCGAAAAGCGGATGCTCTAGTAGACGATGCGAAATCGGCTTCCCCTAAAATGACATTAGGACCGAAAACTTATTTGATACACGCTGCTCCCTTCTGCAGATCCGTTGGAGTGGCTGTGAAGGCATGACCATGGGACCTGTGTCACGAAAGCCGACGAGCCGCAGCCTGCTATCCGAACAGACCAGCTTTTGTGCGAAAAGGCGGAGAGCGTGCGTGTTGGTGCTTTCCACGTTGTTCGCACTATCTGTTTGCATGACTCTGCTCGCGCAAGGGCAGACCAGTAACCAGTCCGCGGTGACCGCGGCAGGCAGCGCTGGCATCAACGTAGCCGGCCTCGATGCCAGAGCGGAATTGATTCTGCGTAGCATGACGCTGGAGGAGAAAGTCGGACAGCTCGTGCAATATTCCGCCGGCCAACCCACGGGGCCAGGAACGGGACGCACGGATTACAACGACATGATCGGTCGGGGCCAGATCGGAGCCCTGCTGAACGTTGTCGTGCCGAGCGAAATCAACGTTTACCAGCGGATCGCAGTCGAGAAATCCAGGTTGCACATTCCCATACTCTTCGGGCTCGATGTGATTCACGGATTCAAAACTGAGTTTCCCATTCCGCTGGGACTGGCTTCGACGTGGGATCCTGCGATCGTAGAGAAAGCTTCCCGCGTGGCGGCGGTCGAAGCTTCCGCGAATGGTATTCGATGGACGTTCTCTCCCATGGTGGACATCGCACGCGATGCCCGCTGGGGCCGCATGGCAGAGGGGGCGGGCGAGGATCCTTTTTTGGGTGCCACGATGGCTGCCGCGTATGTGCGAGGCTATCAAGGCGCTCGCTTGGACGCTCCGGACAGCATCGCGGCCTGTGCCAAACACTACGTCGGATACGGTGCCGCTGAGGGTGGCCGGGACTATAACACGACCGAGATCTCAGAGCACACGCTGCGCCAGTTTTACCTGCCGCCATTCCACGCGGCCGTCGAGGCTGGCACTGCTTCCCTAATGAGCGCGTTCAACTCCATCAACGGGACTCCGGCGACGGCCAACCCATTCACGTTGAAGCAAGTCTTGCGCAAAGAATGGGGATTCCGCGGTCTTGTGGTAAGCGACTGGGGAGCTGTGGCTGAACTGGTTCCGCACGGCATCGCTGCCGACGATGGCACGGCCGCGCGCAAGGCCTTTCTGGCAGGCGTCGACATGGACATGGCGAGCAGCCTGTACCACGATCATTTGCCAGGAATCGCTCGTTCCGGTCTGGTCACGCAAGCCGGCCTCGATGAGGCCGTGCTACGTGTGCTCCGCGTCAAGCTTGCCCTGGGCTTGTTCGAACATCCGTATGTGGATGAAACTGCCGGCGTTAAAGCCTTTTTTCAGCCAGCCAGTCTTGAACTCGCACAAACCGCAGCCGAGCGATCTTTCGTCTTGCTGAAGAATGCGAACGCCACGAACGGCAAGCCCATTCTTCCGCTCGGCAAAGATATCCAGAATCTGGCGCTGATCGGGCCGCTCGCCGACAACTCTGCCGATCCGCAGGGGTCAGCGGCGGCAACGATGCCGCGTGACGTCTTGTCTTTCCCAAAGGCGTTGGCCCAGCGTGTGGGGCAGGAGCATCTTTTTGTTTTCAAGGGGACGGGCATTCTCGCCGGCACCGACGAGGAGATGGCAACAGCGGTCGCAGGAGCCACAAAGGCCGATGTGGTCATCCTCTCACTGGGAGAAGACACGGACATGAGCGGGGAAGCCGCCTCCCGCGCACATCTTGGACTTCCGGGGAGACAGGAGGAGTTGCTGGAAGCGATCGTCAACACCGGGAAGCCCGTTGTCTTGATTCTGTTCAGCGGTCGTCCCCTAACTTTGCCCTGGGCCTTCCAACACGTCCCAGCGGCGATTGCGGCCTGGTTCCCGGGTATTCAGACAGGATCCGCGCTCGCGCGCACGCTTTTTGGCGAGGTCAATCCGACCGGAAAGCTGGTCGTGAGCTGGCCGCGCAGTGTGGGGCAGGAACCCCTCTACTACAACGCGCTCGCGACCGGGCGCCCGCCCGGTAATACCGATCTGAGCCATCCTCCAGCGAACGCGGATGAAAAGTATTTGTCCCGTTACATCGACGAACAGAACACACCCCAATTTCCATTCGGCTACGGCGGGTCGTACACCAGCTTCGCTTATGGAACTACCAAAGTCAGCAGGCCGAGTCTGAGTGCGAAAATACTGAATAAGAGCCTGGGCGAGACCGCCAGTGCGGTATTGACGGTCGAAGCGGATGTATCAAACACCGGTTTACTTGCCGGAGAGGAAATCGTGCAACTCTACATTCGGCTGCAAGGAACAAGTGTGGCCCAGCCGGTCCGTGCACTGAAGGGCTTTCAGCATATTGCTCTCGCGCCAGCTGAAACGAAAACCGTGAAGTTCGAGTTGAAGCCGGAGGCCTTTGCGATGTGGAATGATCACAATGAATTTGCCGCCGAACCGGCCAAGGTTACTGTGTGGATCAGCCCGGATTCAGCCCATGGCTCGGAGGCGCGAATGGAGATCCTGCCCTAAGAATGTGCGCCGGTCCCCGGCGCCATCAACCAAAGCACGTCCAAGGGGGTTCTTGAGAATCTTGAAACGGAAATCTCTCACGACTGAAGGATTTCTGCGGCTGGGTCTGCTCGTCCTATCTTGCGTGCTCCCACCCATCGTGCTCGCGAACACGGACTACTATCGCCACGTGGTTTTTGACAACAGTCTCCCAGCTGACACCTACTTCTACAGCGAAGGCTCGGCGAACGGGCCCAGCTTTCTGGAGCAGAAAAACCGGCGCCTGCCCGTCGAAACTAAGACTTTCTTGACTCCGCCGAATGCCATCCGGCTGCAGTGGGAGTCGCAGTCCGGCGGCGGATGGGAAGCCGAAGTGCGAGTCGTCAACTTCCGCAACCGCCTCCCGGAGTTTTCCGGACACAACCTCTACCTCTGGTGTTTTGCTCCACAGGCGATTTCCGCGACTGATCTTCCTTCTCTGGTGCTTTCCAACACGAGCGAAGGTCTGCAGGTGGCAGAAATCCCGGGAGCGTTCAGCGAGCCTCTGGCCATGGGCAAGTTTGCCGGCGATGTCCCGGCCGGGCGCTGGGTACAGGTGCGCATCCCCCTGTCTGCATTCCACACGGGCTCTATTTACGAATTCCGGCCCGAGTATTTGCGCAACGTTATCTTTCATCAGGGGCGCTCGGATGGCGTGCGCCACACGCTAATCATCGACGAGATTCGGGTTGACGACGACCCGCCAGCGGATAAGGCGGCGCACCTGCCTGCTCCCGCCAACGTTCACGCGATTGGCTACGACCGGCACGTGGAAGTCAGATGGAATCCTGTAGAGAGTCCCACGCTCGGCCGCTATGTGATCTACCGTTCGCTGGATGGCAAGGACTTTGAACCGGTCGGCATTCAGTGGCCGGGAACCCAGCGCTATTCAGATTTTCTGGGTAAGCCTGGAGTTACCGCGCAATACAAAGTTGCTGCCTCGGATACGCAGTATCGTCTGTCTCCATTGTCGAGGACTGCCAGCGCTTCTACGCGCGAATTCAGCGATGACGAACTGCTCACCATGCTGCAGGAGGCGTGTTTCCACTACTACTGGGAAGGCGCGGACCCGCATTCCGGCATGGCCCGCGAGAATGTCCCCGGCGACGACCGTATCGTGGCCACGGGCGCCAGCGGGTTTGCAATTGCCGCCCTGGTGGTTGGCGCCGACCGTGGATTCATTACTCGGGAGCAAGGAGTGGAGCGCCTGAACAAGATCGTGAGTTTCCTGGAACACGCGCAGCGCTATCACGGCGCCTGGTCCCACTACATGGACGGAAACACGGGAAAAACCATGCCCGTGTTTGGCATGTTCGACAATGGCGGAGACCTGGTGGAAACGTCTTTCCTGATGCAAGGGCTTCTCGCCGCCCGGCAGTACTTCCATGCCAAGACCGGGCCAGAACAGGAT
>JBAVAV010000505.1:0-6160 GCA_049585895.1 Candidatus Sulfotelmatobacter sp.
GGTGGGAACTCTGGCGGGAATTGTCGCGACCTGGTTCATGTCGCAGTTTCCCGGCGTGGCTTTCTGGAACATGGTGCAGGTCGATCGGTTCAGCGTTTTCTTCCATGTGCTGGTGATCGCTATTGCTGCCGTTATCATCCTTACTTCGTTTGATTACATGCGCGTGCAGCGAATCCGAGCGGGTGAGTATTACGCACTCATCCTGTTTGGCGTGGTGGGCATGGCGTTGATGTCCTCGGCCATCGAACTGGTTCTGATCTTTATCGCGCTTGAAATTTCCTCGATTTCCACCTATGTTCTGGTGGGCTTCCGCCGCAACGAGGCTTCCAGCAGCGAAGCGTCGCTCAAGTATTTCTTGCTGGGTTCCTTCGCTACGGCGTTTTTTCTCTACGGCGTGGCGCTGATGTTCGGCGCCAGCGGTTCCACCAACATTGTCGTCATCAGCCAGAAACTGCAGAGTGCGCCGGCCGGTTTGCTGGTTTACGCATCCGTAGCCTTGATGTTTGTAGGACTGGGATTCAAGGTGGCGGTCGCGCCCTTCCACATCTGGACGCCGGATGTATATGAAGGAGCGCCGGCGCCGGTAGTAGGATTCATGTCCACCGCTCCGAAAGCCGCGGCATTCGCCGTGTTGCTGCGCGTGGTGTTCGAGATCAATGCTCCGGGACGATTCTGGCTCCTCTGGGTCTCGGCCGCGCTTTCGATGACGCTGGGCAACCTCGGTGCGCTGGTTCAGAATAATGTAAAGCGCCTCCTGGCGTATTCTTCGATCGCCCACGCAGGATATCTGCTGGTAGCTTTCGCGGCTGCGCCCGGTCCCGGTATTTCCGCCGTGATGTTCTACACCGCAGCTTACGCAGCGATGAACGTCGGCGCGTTCGCCGTGGTGAGCCACTTCGCCAATGCCGGGGAGCGCTACGTTACTCTTGCGGACTATGAAGGCCTGGGCCGCAGTTCGCCGCTGCTGGCCGCGACTCTTACCATCTTTTTGCTCTCGCTGATCGGTATCCCGATGACCGGCGGCTTTTTTGCCAAATTCTACGTGTTTAGCGCGGCGGTGAAGGCCAATCTGATCTGGCTCACGATCATCGGCGTCCTCAACAGTGGAGTGGGGGCATACCTCTACCTGCGGATCATCGTGATGATGTACATGCGCGAGCCGCAGAGAGAAGTCCCGGTCACTCCGGTTCCGTTTGGGCTCGGTTTCGCGCTGGCCACCAGCCTGGCCGCGACCATCTATCTGGGTGTGTTTCCGGGCCGTGTACTGCACTACGCGCAGGACTCGGCCCAGCAACTAGTCCAGCAAGCAGCCCCGCTTATTCTTCGTTCTTCTCCGGTTGTTTCCGCTCCGCCAGGCACATTA
Organism: Candidatus Sulfotelmatobacter sp.; assembly: GCA_049585895.1. Lineage (GTDB taxonomy): Bacteria > Acidobacteriota > Terriglobia > Terriglobales > Acidobacteriaceae > Sulfotelmatobacter. Next base: position 1,364 of record JBAVAV010000505.1, read on the forward strand.
TAGAAGGTGGAATTGCTGTGAATATCTTGAAACAGCGCGGTTGACAAGCCTCTCGGGGTGCTGCATCATGGGTCCACCGATTTACTTGTTTCCGTCGCAGGAACGGACATCGGTTTGGAGGGAGAACATGTCCGAATACATTCGCAGAATGTGGTCGGAAGATGCGGGGCAGGATATTGCGGAATACGCGGTCATGCTGGCTGTGATCCTGGTTCTGGTAGTGGGCACGATCCGCCTCGTTGGATCCAACGCTAACAACGTCTTTTCAAACGTAGCAAGCTCCATGCAGTAGGTTGAACACGCAGGGTTGATTCAGCACGGGAGATTTCCACAAAACGAAAAAAATCCACTCCGTCATGACCGCCTAGATGCAAACCAAGTTACAGTCCAAAGCCGCGATTCCGATCGCGGCTTTTGCCTTTTGTCTTCGGAAGCAACTTCTTGTCAAACGCGCGGAGTGTGCGCTGCGACGCGAAGGTTGATTGCGCCTTAGTGCGCGTTTACGCTGGCGGCGGAAGACTTGATCGCCATGGCGGGATCGCCAAACAGGACGTAAGTTGCGCGTACCACGGGATCGGCAAGTTGCGTTTTCGCGCGGAGTATGGCAACTCCCAGAGCCGGTTGGGCCGGGCTGAACGCATTTTGTACGACCAGCTTGTCGAGCATTACCTGAGGAGAAGATTGGTTCAGCCCACTAGACGCCAGGACGGCTACAGCCCCGCCGTTGGGCGCGAGCTCCAGTGTGACCGCCAGCGGCTGCTCATAGACATCCTGGAAGAATCCATTCAAGCAGTTCAAGATCAGAAACACGGGCAGTTGCGACCCGTTGGTGAGCGATGCCACGGTCGTGTTATCGAACAGATCCTCTCCCGACCATTCTTCCTCCGAGCCGTGTCCCAGGTAGTTGACCAGCAGTTGCCCTGAGTTGATGGCCGCCACAATGTCTTGCCTGGCTGCGTCGGCACTCAGCGTGCTGGCGTAGACATCGGTCACCTGGAGAGTGACAGGTACCTGTGCCTGGATCGCCTGGCTGTCGGCAGTGAAGTTCTCTGTGTCGTTCTGGTCGGCCACCATCAAGGCCTGCAAAGTCCAGGGACCGTTCGTGGATGAGCCTTCATAGCCAGCGATCTTTCCGGCCACGATTGCAGCCTCCTCTGGCGTAGCGACCGGCAAGCGGCCAGTCGCTACGGTGGGCATGCCGCTCCCGGTGAAATCCGAGAACCAGTCATCGGACGCGGTCATCAGGCTAGTAGTGGAGACAATTTTGGTCGGCACAAAATCGAGGTGGCCGAACCCAAGATAATTCCGGGGATCGAGAGACGCGCGTCCGTTGAGCAGCAGATACTTCGGCGCCGTGTGCCAATTCTTGCTGGCAGTTTGCAGGAAGTCGCGGATGGCGTAGGGGCTGTGCTCGCCGAACGTGAACTCATCGTACAAATCGCTAACCGGCACCACCGCAGACGACTTCCCTTCTGCCTGATGCGCTTGCACCAGAGGAGGCAGCGATGCCGCGAAATCCTCGTGCGTGACCATCACGATCTCGCTGCCGGGCTGCGGGCTATGCCAGTGCGACGGGTGATTGGCGCGAATGCCCACGGGGGAAGCGACCCGGTCGTCAGCAAGCGCCAGCAACGTGTGTTCGGACAGCGCCGCCGAACTGGATGCCGTCCACGGCACCTGGAGGCTGAGCGTGGAATTGCCGTTGTTGGACGATACCTGTGGTGTCAGCTTTACCGGTTCATCCGGATTCGTGATATCGAGCACTGCTAAAGCAGCGTTTTGGAAACCTCCAACCTTCAACTCTTCTCCGGCTCGCCCTGTGAACTTCAATGCGTTAGAGTCTGCCACGTAACGGTGCGGATACACGATGCGAACGTAGTCGACGAGGCTGGTGTCATATTGTCCGCCCTGCGCCGTAAGAGTAAGGGTGTTGTCCTCCTCGAGCAGCGCTTCCGGCGGCAAATTCACGGTGATGCGGCCCTGGTCCTGACCGGTGAATGTCAGGTCGCCCAGCGAGACACCGTTGAGCGCGATGGCGACGTCGTGAGGCACTCCCAGAATGACCCCTTGCAAGACAATTTCGAGTTTCGCCGGATCAGTCGATACCTGGTCGAGGTGAGGAATTTGGATCACCTGATCCACCGGCGTCGAGGAAACAAGCGGGCCGAAGAAATTGTTTCCATTGTGCGTGATCAAGGCGGCAAAGTAAGTGGTGCGCGGCTTCCACTCCACGGTGTACGGGAAGCTCAGGGGCGGCTGGTTCGAGCCGGATGACGGCTGCAATTGCTGGATGCGCTCGCCCGGCGCGTCGCCCGCGACGAGCCAGTAAACCCTGGTGCCGGAGTATTGCGTATCGATTCCGGTGCCGTAGAAGTTGATTGTCGCCTGCGGACCAAAACCTCCGGGCCCTGCCGATGCGCCGGTGATTTCAATCGGCTGCTCAACTGCCTCGGCATAGAGATGGAGCAATGCTGGATCTACGTTCGGATTCAATCCGGCGTTCAACAGATCGGGCTGGGCGATGCTGTACCATCCCTCGTGTTTGACCATGATCTTCACCGCGGAATGCGCAGCCAGGTCGAACTGTTTCTGCCGTTGGGCTAAAGAGGGCTCGATCGTCCGCGGCACAATTTCGAGCGGATGACTTAACTCGCCCGAAGTGCCGGGGGTTGCCTGGTTTAGCTGATCGAGCATCAAGGTGGAAACTGCAATTGGTTCACCGGGTGTTGGTTCACTCGCGGAGGCTTCGGCTGAAACCGGTCCGTGCATGACGCGGGTGCCGTTGACATCCACATCCTCGAGCCAGTATTGGCCGATGCCCGCGCTGATGGAGGAGTCAATCCATGCATAAGTTTTGCCGGAATGCTTGGGCAGCGCTCCCCGCATGAGAAGAGCCGAACCGGCAATCAACGACGGATTCAGACGGGTGCGCGCGCCATTGTGTTCGCTATAAACGTTGAATCCGAGATTGTGCGCCTCGCCGCCGGTTTTCCAGAACAGCACTACGCGATTTGCTCCGTTCTTGTCCTTGCCCGCCCGAGCGGCGAATGACTGCAATTGAATACTGGTAGAAGCGGTGATCGTTTCCGTTTGCGTGGAAGAATTGTTCGCCGAATTCGGGTCTGTCTGGTCCGCACTCACCGAGGCCGTGTTGGACGCCATGCCCGGCGCACCGGCACTTGTGATGATCGTAACCGTGGCCGTAGCGCCGTTGGTCATGCTGCCCAGTTGGCAGGTTACGGTTCCGTCTGCTTGCGAGCAGGCGCCTTGCGTCGCAGAACTCGAGCTGTAGGCGACAGAACTTGGGAGGGAATCGGTGACCATAACATTGGTAGCCGTAGATGGGCCATTATTTGTGACCGCGAGGGTATAGGTCAGGGTGTCGCCTGAGGAGACATTGGGGCTCGGCATCGCTGTCTTGACGATTGCCATGTCGGCGCTGTTGGCATCGGCAACCTGCACCATTGCAGTCGCGGTGTTCGAGGTGAGGTTCGGGATAATGTTGCTCGCGCTCGCAGTGGCCGTATCAGCAATGAACGTGCCTGAAGGAGTGGCGGCATTGACCTGCAAAACCGGGATGAAGGTGGCCACCAGGTTAAGAACCAGACTGCTGGCGCCGGTGCACGAGATGGCGCCGGTGCTGCCCACTGCCGGCGTCACGCAGCTCCAGCCCAGCGCGGGTGTCATGGACTGGAAGTTCATGTTCGGCGGGATGTTTTGAGTAAATGTGGGTGTGGTTGCCAGCGCGGGACCGAGATTGATGACAGTTTGCGTATAGAGCACATTAGCCGCGGGGGCAACCAGGGTTGGCAGGGCGATATTTGTGGTAATTAGGTCGGACTGGCTCGCAGTCGCGACAATATCGTTCGCAGTTGCCGTGTTATTTGCCGCATTGGGATCGGTGGTCGTTGAACCCACCGTCGCCGTGTCGTTGATTGCCGTGCCGGCTGCGGCTCCCGCATTCACTTTCACGATGAAAGTGATGGTTCCGTTGGTGCTCGCTGCCAGGCTTGGGATCGTGCAAGTCAGCGTTCCAAGATTGCACGTCCACCCGGCGGGTCCAGTCAGGGATTGTGCCGTGGTATTTGCCGGAACTACCTCGGTTAATGTGACGGTGCTGGCAGCGCTGGGCCCGGCATTGGCCACGACTTGCGTGTAGGTAATGTTGTTGTTTGCCTGTACCGGCACAGGGCTGGCCGAATTGGTTACCGACAGGTCGGCTGAGTCCGCAACCTGCACGCTCGCGGAGGCGCTGTTGTTGCCATTGTTCGGGTCGCTGGTGGTTGTGGTTACGGATGCCGTTTGCGTGACGGTGGAACCGGAAGCGACACTCGCATTGACCTTTAAGACATAGGTGAAATTCGCGGTCGTGTTCGCGGGCAGGAGGGCGATGGTGCACGATGGGGACACGACAACGCATACCCAGCCGACAGGCCCGGTCAAAGACACGACGGTGGTGTTTGCGGGAATTGTATCGCTGAAGACGATGACGGCCGCTGGGGCCGGACCGCCATTGGTTACAGTTTGGGTATAGGTAATGTTATTGCCGGCAGTGACCGGATTCGGGCTGGCAGAATTGGTGACGCTCAGATCAGCCTGGTTTGCGGCTGCAACAGCGATCGTGACAGTGGCTGAATTGTCGTTCGGATTCGTATCGTGCGTGGCCGAGGACGCAGTGGCGGTATCGGTGATGATGGTGCCCGCGCTCGTTCCGGCGTTCACTTTGTAGACGGCGGTGATGGTTACTTTCGAACCCGGAGGCACGCTGGGGTTTGTGCAACTGACCGGAGCAGCGTT
>JBAVAV010000506.1:0-1654 GCA_049585895.1 Candidatus Sulfotelmatobacter sp.
CCTTACCACCGGTACACCTCTCAGTAACAACTTGGGGACTCGCGCTTATTGCTCCATTCAAGATGCCGTGGTCCGTATTCAGCCCGCCGGCAATATCGCGCTCGTTGCCAGTTACGCCGCTTGTTCCGGTCTGACACCCATGAACTAGTTTCATTGTGCTGCCCGCGAAGTAGCACTCGTACGAAATGGCCGCAGTAACCTCTGTGCGTACTCTTTGCTTAGCGTGACCGACGTAATTTCTGCCCTATTCCGAACTGCAGGCCCTGTGCTTATAATTTTGCTAAAAGGAATTGCTTCTTTGACGCGAGTTAGCGATGGCTGCTATTGAAATTCTCGGTCTCGAAAAAACTTACTTGGTTGGATTTTGGCGCAAGCGTCCGAAGACGGCGCTTCGCCCGCTGACTTTGACGGTTGAAGAAGGCGAGATCTTTGGATTCCTCGGCCCCAACGGCGCCGGCAAAACTACCACGCTGAAGCTGCTGATGGGTCTGATTTTCCCCACGGCGGGATCGGCCCGCATTCTGGGTCACGATTGGACCGATCCCGAGATCAAAGCCCAGATCGGCTTTCTTCCCGAGCAACCCTATTTTTACGACTACCTCACCGCGCACGAGCTGCTGGAATATTATGGCCAGCTTTCCGGGGTTCCCGCCAGGGACCGTAAGCGCCGCGCCGAGGCCGTACTGCAACAGGTCGGCCTGCGCGACGTGCAGGGCGTTCAGTTGCGAAAGTTTTCCAAAGGAATGCTGCAGCGTGTTGGGATCGCCCAGGCGATCTTGCATGATCCCAGGCTCGTTTTTTTCGACGAACCCATGTCGGGGCTCGATCCCATGGGCCGCCGCGAAGTGCGCGATCTGATGGAACAGCTCAAACATGCCGGCAAGACCGTATTCTTCTCCACCCACATTCTCTCCGACGCCGAGGCCCTCTGCGATCGCGTGGCCATCATTCACCGCGGAGAACTGCGCGGCGTAGGCGCGGTCGCAGATTTGACTTCAAGCGTGCAAGGCAAGGTCGAAGTCATCTGGCAAGGAACGCAAGTCCCCGCTTCCCTGACAGCGTTGCGCGCCGATTGCCACGTGACCGGAGAGACCGTCCGCGCCATCGTGCCCGAAAACCAGCAGGATGCCGTCATCGACGCGTTGCGCCGGGAACGAATTCGTCTGATAGCCATCACTCCGGTCCGCACCTCGCTTGAGGACTACTTCGTCGAGAAACTGCAGCGCTCCGAGACCACCGCCGGGAGGCTCGCGTGATGACCCGCATCGTCCACATCGCCTCCAACACTTTCCGCGAAGCAGTCCGCGATCGCGTGCTCTACAATCTGATCGCGTTTGCCTTGCTCCTCTCCGGTGCCGCCATCCTGGTCGGCCAGATCTCCATCGACATCGAAAAACTCGTCGTCATCAATCTGGGCCTGACAGCCGTTTCTTTGTTCGGCGTGGTGATCGCCATCTTTATCGGAATCGGCCTGGTCTCCAAAGAAATCGAGAAACGCACGCTTTACACCATCCTCTCCCGCCCTGTGCGCCGGTGGGAGTTTATCGTCGGCAAATTCTTCGGACTGGCCGGCACCCTGGTGGTAAACACCTTTTTCATGGCGATCGGAGTATTTGCTGCGCTGTTCTATGTCGCGCACAAGTTCGTCTCGTCC
>JBAVAV010000507.1:0-7284 GCA_049585895.1 Candidatus Sulfotelmatobacter sp.
TAACCGCATGCAAGACACTTTCGCCGTTGACCGCAGCGCCCCCGGTGTTACGATTTTTGATAGAATCCACCGGACTTTTCCGCCGGGAGTACGGCGCATCTTATAGAAGATATGCGAGTTGCAAAACTCCAACTCCGGATCGGCGCTTTGCTGTCAGCGGTTCTTGCTACGACTTCTTGCCAAACTGCGCAGAAGCCGGCCGCTCTGCTGCCACCTACGTCCGCGCCGTCGATCGGAAGCTCGGCAGTTACGCAATCGACACCCGCCCCCGCTTCTGAGCAATCTGATTCCAAACCGGCCAGTTCCACTCCGGCGTCCAAACCAGCCGGTTCCCGGCCAGCAACGCCTCCGGCAACCGAAGACGCTGTGCCCGAGCAAACTAACCCTCAGACGGAAACCCCCAGCAAGGCCCGGCAAGCCGCACCTTCCGCACCAGGTTCTGATCCTGTCGCCGATCTGATTGCCCGTGCTGAGCAGGAATATCAGGCTGGTCTGGCCAATTATCAGGCGGGCAATGGCGAAGCCGCCCGGCAAAACTTCGACAATGCTTTCAACGCATTGCTGGAAAGCAACTTGGACGTCCGCTCCGATAATCGCCTGCAACAGGAATTCGACCGCATGGTCGAAGGCGTCGACCGCCTCGGTCTGGGAGCTCCGCCTCCGGAGCCGGACGCCCAAAAATCCGAGCCTGCGCCGATCGACGAAACCAACGAAATCGCACCCGCCGCCGATGCCAGCGTGAAGGCCAAAGTCCAGGCCGAGATCAAGTCCACGCACTCTGATTTGCCCTTAATGCTCACCGACCAGGTCGCCGGCTACATCAGCTATTTCTCCAATCGGGGCCGGGGGACGTTCGAGCGCGCCTTCGCTCGATCGGGCCGCTACCGCGAAATGATGCGCTCCATCCTCAAGCAGGAAGGCGTTCCGCAGGACATGATTTACCTCGCCCAGGCCGAATCGGGATTCCATCCGCTGGCGGTCTCGCGCGCGGGAGCGCGCGGGATCTGGCAGTTCATGGGCAGCCGCGCCCGCGGCTACGGCCTCTCGCACGATCAGTGGATTGACGATCGCCAGGATCCCGTAAAATCAACCCGCGCCGCTGCCCGGCACCTGAAAGATCTTTATAACGAGTTCGGAGACTGGTACCTGGCTATGGCCGCCTACAATTCTGGGCCGGGCACAGTGCAGGCCGCCGTAAAGCGCACGGGTTATGCCGATTTCTGGGAACTCTATCAGCGCAACGTTCTTCCCAAAGAGACCCGCAACTATGTCCCTATTATCCTCGCGGTCACCATCATGGCCAAGAACCCCTCGCAGTATGGGCTGAATGCCATCGCGATGGACAAACCCGCAGCCTACGACAGCGTTACCCTGAACTATGCGGTAGATCTGCGCCTCGTGGCGGAATGTGTCGGCGCCACTTCGGGCGAAATCCAGGACTTAAATCCCCGCCTGCTGCGCCTCACCACGCCGCGGGAGGGAACCTTCGAGCTTCACCTGCCGCAGGGAACCAAAGATCAATACGAAACGGCGATCGCTGAGATTCCGCGGGACATGCGCCTGTGGTGGCGCTATCACAAGGTTCAATCCGGCGACGCACTGGCTTCCCTGGCCCGCACCTATCGCACCACGGTTCGGTCAATCACCGAAGCCAATCATCTGGAATCGGGCCAGACCCTCGAAATCGGCGCGGAATTGATCATCCCCGTCGCTCCCGGCAAGCACCCACTCACCGACACGGCCACTTACGCCCGCCGCATCACGCGCTATCGGGTACACAAAGGCGATACGGTCGAGACCGTCGCGGAAAACTTTGGCGTGCCGGCACAGATGGTCCGGCGCTGGAACGGCCTGCGTGGCGACAGTCTCCACGGACGTCGCGTGCTCGCCCTGCACCTGCCAGTCACTCCCAACAGCGAAACCTCTTCGACCCCATCGAGCAAGCCCGCGAAGGGCGCGCAGGCTGTGCGTACGGCGAGCGCCAAAGCTCCCAAGGCAGCGGCCGGCAAGTACGACGAACCCGGCCTAACCGGGGTCGTGCACCACACGGTCAAGAGTGGCGAGACGCTCTACTCTATCGCCAGCGCCTATAAAACCACGGTCGCTGCCCTCAAGCGCGACAACCGCAACGTCGCGACCCTCCGTCCCGGCATGATCCTGATCGTGCAGCAAAGCAGATAGTCTGCCGACCACCAATTTCGCTCAAACAGCCGTGATTTCGAATCGGATTACCATATCCGTCCAGTTCGGGGAAAGGGTTCGTGCTAAATTCGCCAACCGCGGAATCATTCTGAGACAAAGCCGCTTTTCTTTCGTCCCTAGCCCAAACTCGAAGTCCGAGTGCCGGATGTCTGCCCTCAAGGAGTCGATTCCTCTTCCATTCCACCCATTCGCTGTGGTAACACGATAGACGGGTTGCAAGCGCGGCCTTGCAGCCTGCAACAAACGTCGTGCTATAATCGCGCGCCGTTCCAGCACCAAGTTCTGGTGGTCTTTTAATTTCTCGTACACCGGCAGGCTTGGCGTTCCGTGCCCGCGCCAGGCAGCCACCAAAGATTAGGAGGAGCAATGACGTTCTACGACCCAACGCTCTACGGACGTGACGACGAAACGGATGAATTCGGTGACAGCGGCGCTTACAGCGAGTCGCTGGAAGAAGATTTCGAAGAGGAAGAGGAGGAAGAAGAAGAATCCGGCGTGGCCGAACCGGCCCTGAGTGAGCCGGCCACATCCGCTCCTCCTCCGCCTCCCGCGCCCAAACCCAAGCCAGCAACTCCAACTGGCGGAGGTGGTGCCCCCAAGAAGCCCACCGCCAGAAAGCCGGCGAAAAAGAAGGCGGCAAAGAAGAAACCCGCAAAGAAGAGAGCGGCGAAGAAAAAGCCCGCGAAGAAGAAATCTGCCAGAAAGCCGGCAAAAAAAAGAGCAGCTAAGAAGCCCGCCAAGAAAGCGAAGAAGAAAGCCAGGAAAGGCCGCGGCCGTTAGGATGCCGGATGGCCTGAGGCGTGTGCTCGAGGTCCGCCTCCTCAACAATCAAATCGCGGCCCACAAGGCCGCGATTTTTTCTTTTCGCGGAATTCGTACCTACTTTTTCCCCTCCACCGCAGCCCGGCACCTGCCGTAGAGCTCCAACAAGTGCGCGGCGTAGTCCTCAGGCTTCGCCGCCGATCCCGTGCCCTGGAAACCCACCCCCGACGACGTAGTTCTCCCGTAACCGGTGGTCATAGCGACAAACTTCATCAAATCGAGTGCGATGTCTTCATTGCGGCGCGCGGCGCCCGAACCTGTGGCCGGTGCTTCCTCCATGAGTCCTTCTCCTGATCCGGAAATAAACGGAATCTGTTCGTCTTCCAAGTCTTGCATAGTAAAGGCCTGCATGGCCTGATCCCGCGTGGTGCGGCACTGGCTCCTTTGCGAACTTTGCGGACCCTTCGCGGCCTTTGCGGTTAAGAGCTTTTAGAGCCTTTAACCGCAAAGATCGCAAAGAAAGCCGGCAAAATTCGCTAAGCCACTTGATGTGAGAGTTACACGACTACTGCCAAGCTGACCCACTACCCGGGGTGCGTGAAATCTCCGCCAGCGATGATAGCAGGACCAACCAGGTTGCGTCCGGCAGTCGGCCACGGGAGCACCTTTTGCCATGGCCAAAGGTCTGGGAGGCGGCAGAAACATGGCCCTTTTGGGTGGTCGACTGGGGCCGGTTCCGAGGTATACTTACCTTAGCTTACGTTTCTGCTTCAACAGTCCCCCCCCAATCGTTTAAAACCTAAGTTTCTGCGCCACTTCAGGATTGAGGATCTCCACATGAAAAATTGGGCGTTCACCGCTTTGGGCTTGACCTGCCTGACGATCATTCTCTGTTCAGGATGGGCCGATGCTCAATCAAGGCAACTGCCGCTCGGACACGTCAACCTACCTGTAAATGCTGTTGCGTGTCCCACCGGATATGAGGCGGGTACGGCTTGCTTCAGTGGCACCCTAAACTGCCCCAACACATTGGATATTGGGTTCACTTACGGAGTGGTAAACCGGGGTGGAAGGGACGGAACGGTCGTATTTTTCAACGGCCAATATGGAACCGAGGTTGGCTTCGCGCAGTATATCGCGCCCTATACTCCTCCCCAGCATGATTTTCAAACCGTGCAGGTGATATGGAAGAGCGCCTGGGAGGATACGGGGAACGGAGCCGGGATCGACTTGAAAACCGCAGCATGCCGACCGGCGACCCTCATGGACTGGCTTCTTAACCAGCGAAATGTGTACAGCGGGGGAGGGATGTGCGCGCAAGGGGCAAGCGCCGGGTCAGCCGCCATCGCCTACTCGCTCGCCGAGTACGGAGCCTATCAGTATCTTACTCATGTTGAATTGGAGTCCGGACCGGTGTTGAGCGACGTATCGGTGGGCTGCAACCCGGCCTCGCCAGCGGTCAACGTCTGCAGCGGAAACCACTGCTTGACCGGCGGAGAGGGGTCGTGGCTGGATTCTCCCCTATATGTAAACGGCGGCCAGGGCGTGGTCTCCACCTGGACGGGCGCATCCGGCGCGAACAAGTGTGTCATCGGCACCGGAATCTCGCAGCCTCAGTATGTGGCGTGGAAAGCGATGAGCATCGTCGACGGACTCACTGGGCCGCAGGCCGACACCACCTTCGCCTATCCCCATACCTCTATCGCGGGCTGGCTGTGCAGCAAACAGCCGGGATGCAGAACATCTTCCTGTCAGAACAATTCCGCAGCGGAGGGACAGGTTTTCTACCAAAACGTCACCACCCCCACCAGTGTCTACCGCGTGGATAACTGCGCAGGCCCGGAGGGAGTTGAGGATGGAAACGTTCCGCAACTGAACCATGAGGCAGGATTACAGGCGATCATCACCGAGATGCTCGACCATTGCGGTCCGTAAACCGTAGCCCTGAGCGGCGCTATGCGGACTCCGCAAGTGCGAGTTACATTCCCAGATTCTCCGCCCGCAATCGCACGCGCTTGCCGAAGATCGCACCGTGGATCGCCAGCGCGGGCCCGATTAGAAAGAATATCCAGCCCGCCCATCCCGGATTCTTCAGGGCCACCAGAAATGAAAGCACGCCGACCGCGGCCAGAATGCCGTTCTCCTGCATGGCGAAGCGCGTCTCCATGACCTCTACCGGATTCAACCCCAGTTCCCGGCGCAGCTTGTAGGCGTGGGCATACATCAGTACAAACAGCAGAAATACCGCCGCGAACCCCCCGGCATAGATGCGCATAAGCACCGACCCCTCGTGCCACCCAAAGCTTGCGGCCGCGTCCGCACCGGTCAATTCTGAAAACACCAGCGTGAAGACAAACTTCAGCGGATACACATAGAAGAGCACCAGAAAAAGCAAAACCACATTCAGGAACAGGGTGTAGGAATCTTCCAGGCCGTAACGGCGGGAAAACCGGTAGTGCGCGCGCCAGATCATGACCAGTTGCGCGAAACAAACCGCGAACGGCAGGAAGCCGCGCATGACGGCCATCAACTCGGCATAGCTGCGCGGCACTTCGAGCGACACTACCAGCAGCGTGAGCGCGAAGCCGAAGACCACATCGCAGAACGCCTCCAGGCGCGTGATCTCGCCCGCCCGCCAGCGGAAATACTTCTCTGGCAGCGGCCCGCGCCGGTGTTCGGCCGGAAACTGGCCCGCCGGCATCAAGTCACTCGCTCCTGCTCCAGCCGAAGAATGCGAATCGCGGAATTTCGCCGGCGATTCCACACCGCCGGAATGTCCCGGTTGGTCCGCAGACGAGGAAGAATGTTGCTTGCCACTGTGGCTCATGGCAAGGATTCTCAATTTTCAGCGGCAAGTTGGCAACCGAAAACCGCCAATTCTACCCGAGTCCCAGCCGTAGTGACGGGCGTAAGCAGCAATTCCTTTCCCGGACCGGATTAGCCGTCCAAACCCATACGGACAATTTTGTATTTGCGCGGGGCATTGCCAGTAGAAAACCTGCTACGACTCCGGGGATTCCAGTATTTTGCAACTAGCGCCTTACAGGCTAAACCGGATGGAACACCGATTCTGACGAAGTTAGAGTCATGCCGCGGTGAAAAACATCTGCTCGTTCTGAGCACGGAAGAGGTTCTATGACAAGGAAAGCTCTTGCATTACCGAGATGTCTTTTGCTGTTTGGCGCGGGTTTGTTGTTACTCGGCAGCATGGCGTGGGCGGCGGATGACAAGGACCAGTCGGACATCGACAAGCGTCTGGATGCATCAGCCAGGGTTCTGGACGAGGTTATGGCTACTCCGGACAAAGCCATACCAGACAAGGTAATGAGCGATGCAAGGTGCATCGCGGTGATTCCCTCCATGGTAAAAATCGCTGTGGGCTTCGGAGGGAGCCACGGCAAGGGCGTCGCGACGTGCCGGACGGAGAGCGGCAGATGGAGCGCACCAGCGCCCGTCACAATTACAGGTGGAAGCTGGGGATTGCAGCTCGGCGGCCAGGCAGTCGATTTAGTGATGGTCGTGACGAATGATCAGGGGATGCAACATCTGTTATCGAGTCACTTCAAGCTCGGCGCCGATGCTTCGGCAGCGGCGGGCCCTGTTGGCCGCGACGCGGGGGCAGACACAGACTGGAAAATGAGGGCTGAGGTGCTCACTTATTCTCGAGCGCGAGGCATTTTTGCGGGAATCGATCTGAATGGCTCGGTCGTAACGCAAGACAAAGACGAAACTCGGATTCTGTACGGAAGCTTCATCCCGTTCTCAGAGATCTTGAGCGGCAAGACCAGCATCAAGGAATCCAGCGAGGCGTTTCTGTCGGCAGTACGGAAGTATTCGGTCCAGGCCAAGGAGCACAGTGAAGTGCAGACGCCGTCCGGGCATGCAGAGTTCAGCGCCTCTCGTTGAGCGCTGTTTTACAGCAGCCGGCCCGGTTACCAGCCGGGCCAGGCTTAAGCAGTTCTTTGTTAACCTGAAAAAATAATCGGAGGTTTTATGTCGACGATTCTGCTCATCGTTGTGGTGCTTTTGTTAATCGGAGCTCTACCGTCCTGGCCTTACAGCAGGTCGTGGGGCTATTACCCTAGCGGCGGGTTGGGCTTGGTGGTAGTGGTCCTGCTTGTCCTGCTTCTTGCTGGCCGGCTGTGAGTTTGTTTGGCGCAGGGGCTTGATGAGGTATCGATCAGGCCCCAGTGGTTCTTGAATACACGCGCGCAGATTTACGAGAAGTTAAGATCAAACTCTACTGCTCTCTTCCTTTCTTTATTTCCGCCAGTTGTAGGACGTTCCATCCGGGCGGGGTTCTGCCGCATGGAGTTACAA
>JBAVAV010000508.1:0-4805 GCA_049585895.1 Candidatus Sulfotelmatobacter sp.
GAACACGCCAGACACGATCCCAGCGCTGCGCCAGTATCTTTGACCATGGCGGTGCTGGCCGTGCTGGTGGCGGTAGTTTCCCTGCTGGGGCACCGGGCGCATACGGAAGAGGTGATTCTGCAAGCTAAGTCTTCCGATCAGTGGGCCTACTACCAGGCCAAAAATATTCGCGAGCACGAGGACGTGCTGTTCAGCGACATGGCTGCAGTCGTGGCCAGCAACGACGCCGGAGCCGTAGCCAAGGTCCGCGAGAAGTATGGGCAGGAAGCGGAACGTTACAAACACGACAAGGAAGCGATCCAAGAACAGGCGCGCGAACTGGAACGCGAGGTGGGCATGGAAACACGCCGTGCCGACCGCTATGATCTGGCCGAGGTTTTTCTGGAAGTCGCGTTGGTGATTACATCGATTACGCTACTTTCCGGAAAGCGATTGTTCTGGTACTTGGGGATTGTGCTGGGGGTCGTGGGAATGGTGGTGGCGGCCACCGGGGTTACGATCCATTGACGGCGGCTTCTCTCACTGGCAAAAGCCTAATCGAATTGTAGCTTCTGCGGCGCGGCTGAAGCTGTGCCCTACCCAATCCTTCCGCGACTGGATAGTCTTCAGTTGCTAAAGCAGAAAAGCCTTCATGCAGAAAACGCTGCCGCCGGATTTTTCAAACTCGGAGGTATCGACGAGCAACGGGGTCAGTCCTTCCTGCTTAAGTAGTCCTTCCAAATGTGGTGTGGCGTAAGGCGTAATGTAGTTTCCATTGGCTACGATGCCATTGCCCATGAATCTGTGCGCCTCTTCGGCAGTAAGTTCGTGAAGGCGCTTCCAATGTTGGTGCAAGGCGGCAAGGGATTCAGCGGCGAACGCGCCAGGATAGATAAGCGCGGCATCATTATTCAGCGGACACAGGCAGGTATCGAGGTGGTAGCAGTATCGGTCGATCAGACGAAGCAACACGACCGGAATCCCCAGCTTCGACATTGCCGCGCTAAACTTCTCCGCGCCGGGCTTGGTCGTGCGGAAGCCGTATCCCGCGTAAATGCGCGACCAGTCCGGATGCCATTGCAGGTCGCCGTGACCTTCCAGGCGGCCGTCGCCGAGATCGACGTCCATCACTTTATAACCGCGCTGGCGGTACCACTCCACATAAAAAGGGACTTCGCGCTGGCGCGAGGCGTGCACCATGCGGCTGGGAACAATGAACTTGCCCACACCTTCATGCCAGCCCACAAAAACCTGGTTCGCGGCGAACACCATGTCCTCGAGGCCGGGAGCGGGAGCGATGGTTTCGACCACGCATCCGCTTTGCTCCAGGGCGGAGCGTAAGGCTTCCCACTGTCGCTGGGCTTTCCCGTGATCGACCGGGGATTGGCCCGACATGTACGGATTCTTGGCGTCGACTACGTCGAAGTAAGTCGGGGCGCAGAGCAGAACGTGCTTAGGCATTCCTTAAGATGTTACCGGGGAGCGGCATTAGGAGCAAGGTTCGGAAGCCGACCGATCTTTCTGACTCGTAGAGAATATTTCCCCGTCGCTTTCCGGCGCTGCTCAATTCTTTCTACTTTATCTGTGCGGCGCTCATCTATGCGCTGCTCAATCGCCGCCGGTGCGGCGCGCGATATCCCATGCCCATGGAAATATGCCGGGCGGCATCCTTTAGCGCTTCGGAAATGCGCGGCATGGTCTGCCCGTTCACTTGGTTAATGGTCCCGCTCAGCCCGATGCTGGCTTCGATGGCTCCATCCTGATTGAACACGGGCGCACCCAGACATCGCGCTCCAATATTATTTTCTTCGTCGTCGACAGCGTAGCCCTGTTGCCGGACTTTCTCCAGGTCCTTGAGCAGGCGCGGAATGGTGGTAATTGTTTTCGCCGTGCGCTTTTCCATGCCCCGCTCGGCAAGGATCTTTTCCAGCCGTTCCTCGGGGATGTAAGCCGCCAGCGCCTTTCCTACGCTGGTGGTGTGGACGCGCATGCGCCGGCCCACCCAGGTGTCCATGCGGATAAATCCCTGCGCCTCGACTTTCTCGATATACACCGCGTCGGAGCCGTCGAGAATCGCCAGGTGGCAGGTCAGGTGGGTCTTTTCCATTAGGTGGCGCATGATGGGCAGGGCCACTTCCCGCACGTCCAAGCCGGAGAGCGCGCCACGGCTTAGGCTTAGAATTTTCAACCCGACACGATACTTTCCGGAATCGGGGTCACGGGCTAGATAGCCCTGCTTCTCCAGGGTGCGCAGGATGTAGCTGGCAGAGCTTTTTGGAATCTGAAGTTTGCGGCTGATGGCGGCGTTGCTTAGGCCTTCGGACTCCTGGGCCACGGCCTCCAGCATGGCCAGTGCCCGTTCCACGGCGACCGAAGGAGATTCATTCGAGGGCATCTGAAAGCAGATAGTAGCAAAACTTAGTCGTACAACAAAATGAATGTATGTTCTGCCTATTGAACAACGCCCTTGACCCTGTCGCAAGTTCTGGCCTACGATTCGCCAGTATGCTGAAGTACTGTTCAATATAATGAACATACGATGAAGCACCAACCCAGGAGAGCAGCACATGCCGGCCAACGGAAACGGAAAACAACCAAAAATCCCCGTGAGCGCAGAGCGCAACGAGCGGGAGCGCGTAGCCCAATATGCCCTGGCTCAGGATTGCCTGAATTACGAATGGGCGAATAATCCGCGCTGGAAGGGTGTACAGCGTCCCTACACCGCTGAGGATGTGCTGCGCCTCCGCGGCTCCATTCAGATTGAGCACACATTGGCCCGCATGGGAGCGGAGCGGTTGTGGGAACTGATTCACACTGAGCCCTACGTCAACGCGCTGGGGGCGCTGACCGGCAATCAGGCCGTGCAGCAGGTGCAGGCGGGACTGAAGGCGATCTACGTGAGCGGATGGCAAGTGGCCGCCGACGCCAACAATGCGGGCACGATGTATCCCGACCAGAGCCTTTACCCGGCGGATAGCGTTCCCAATCTTTGCCGGCGCATCAACAATGCGCTGCAGCGCGCCGACCAGGTGCATCACGCCGAAGGCCAGGTTGCGCCGTGGCAGACCTGGTTCGCACCTCTCGTGGCCGACGCCGAGGCAGGATTCGGCGGCACGCTCAACGCCTTCGAACTGATGAAGGGCATGATCGAAGCCGGCGCAGCGTGCGTGCACTTCGAAGATCAGCTTTCGTCCGCAAAGAAGTGCGGACATCTGGGTGGAAAAGTTCTGGTTTCAACCACCGAGGCGATTCAGAAGCTGGTGGCCGCGCGCCTGGCCGCGGACGTGATGGGCGTGCCGACCCTCATCATGGCCCGCACCGACGCCGACAGCGCTCACCTGCTGACCAGCGACATTGATGCGCGCGATCGGGCTTTCTGCACGGGAGAACGTACGACCGAAGGCTTTTTCCGCATTCGTGGCGGGATTGAGTCCGCCATCGCCCGCGGCCTGGCCTATGCTCCGTACGCAGATTTAATTTGGTGCGAGACTTCGCATCCCGATTTGGAAGAAGCGCGGCAGTTTGCCGATGCGATCCGCGCGAAGTATCCCGGCAAGATGCTTGCCTACAACTGCTCGCCCAGCTTCAACTGGCGCAAGAAGCTGGATGAGGCCACCATCGCGCGCTTCCAGCCGGAATTGGCCCGCATGGGATACAAATTCCAGTTCGTTACGCTGGCGGGCTTTCACGCGCTCAATCTCAGCATGTTTGAGTTGGCGCGAGGCTACAAAGAGTCCGGCATGAGCGCCTATTCGCGGCTGCAGGAAAAAGAATTCCGCAGCGAGACCGAGCACGGCTACGAAGCCGCCAAGCATCAGCGCTTCGTGGGCACGGGCTACTTTGATCAGGTACAGCAGGTAATCAGCGTCGGGCAGTCGTCGACCGTTGCGCTGGCGGGATCCACCGAGGCGGCGCAGTTCGGCGGGACGAAGTCGGACATCCGCACCGAACGTGGCGCTGAAGCGGCCCCCGAACCGATTGTTAAGGGTTATCCTCCCGCGCCGGTAAGGGCGGAGCCTGGCCCGGAGGAAATGCTGCTTCCCTCCGGGGACTAGATTTCGTAAGAAGTTTGATTGCAGGGAAGGCACGGCTCCAAGCGATGCGTTGTCGTAAAGGCTGCTAATGGGTTACTCTGCGAACTTTGCGAACCCTTCGCGGCCTTTGCGGTTAAAAGCTTTGACCGCAAAGATCGCAAAGACGCGTCTGACCCCTGTGAGATTGCTGACATCCGACCCCAAATTGACCGACTGCAAACACCATGGAGATCCGTTCGTTCGCCAAATCATTGCCCAAGCCATTGCCGAAGGGATCCCGATAGTGACTCCTGACCAAACATTCAGCCTCTACAAAGGCCTTAAGATCGTCTGGTAACCCACAGCTTCCGTTGCGGGAACTGCCCGGACACGATAACATTGAGAGGCCAATTTATCAGTGCGGAAGTGGTGGAACTGGCAGACACACCATCTTGAGGGGGTGGCGCCGAAAGGCGTGGGGGTTCAAATCCCCCCTTCCGCACCAGTGACTCGTTTCCTTCTCGTTCTTAGCCCCTTAGAGTGAATTTTTAATCTCGATCTTCTCTTCCAGCGTCATTTTGGGGACAATAGAATCGACTCATTTCTCCACCTCCATGGTTGGCGGTGTGGCCTGTGCGGCGATACATTGAGCGAGAAAAAGAACGAAAAGAGCGGGCGCCAACCGTCGGCTGTGCATATCATTTCGTCATTCTCCATGCCTGGCCATGAAGAGACTTGATGCGATTTGAAATAGAAGTGATCGTTTCCCCACTCGCCGCTTCGTTGATATACCAGCAAACAATCCACCAGCAT
>JBAVAV010000509.1:0-2892 GCA_049585895.1 Candidatus Sulfotelmatobacter sp.
TAAAAATTCTTTTGGTCGGTGGTCACCAGCAAATGTCCGCGCCAGATTAGGGTACGGCCTTTCAGAGTGAAAATACTCTCGGCTTCGCCGCGGACGGAGCAAGTTTCTGGATGCGCATCATCAGCGTCGTAGGTGAGGTTCTCGTAATCCTCTTCCTTCCCCCAGGGGAATTCGTATCCATCTTTACCTTTCCAGTGCACGGTTGTTTTCTGCCGGGCTTCATCGCGTTCCACCGTCCACTCCCCGGGCCAGGGAAAGCCTTCGCTCTTGATGTCGGTTCGTTCCTCGGTAGGCTGCGGTGGGGAGAAGGCGGGCGGCGCGTCGCCGTGCACCGGAACAATCGGCAGTACAATCCGCGAGCCGTTATTTCCTCCCAGTTCGAGCGAGGTGGTCATCGCATAAGGAGTCGGCAATATCATGGGCCACAGTGCGTTTGAGATCGCCACACGAATGCGATGACCTTTAGAAAAAACCCAGGAGGTCAAGTGCATTTCAATGTCCAGAGGATAGACTTTGCCTGGTTCCAGATCGCGCGGTTCGCTCATCGAATCGCGTTGCGCGCCGTTAATCCCCGCTCCGGTAATTTGTGTCACCGTGCTGTCCGGCGCTACATCAGACAACCGCGCGAACCAGTCAGCCAGCGGCGCCGTGGCCGAAGCCCGCAGCAATGCGTGCGGCCGGCCGAGAATGGCCATATCTTCTTGCAGCGGCGCAGAATCGTACACCAGGCTGAAAGCGTCCACCGGGCGCGGATCGCTCAACAACTCGCCCCACCAGAATCCCGCCTCGACACCGATTGAGGGAACGTACTTCAGCCGATGCGTGTCGGGCTGCGAGGAAGTTTCTGCCAAGGCATGATTCGGCTGAAAAAATAGCGTTGCCGGCCGTGCTTCTTTCGGAGGCCAGGTGTCCTCACGCCTCCATTCGCCCGGCACCGTCTTTAGATTCGGGTCTGGCGGGTGCCAGTGCTGCATGTAGATCACCAGCCGCGGATCGTGCTCCACTCCGGTGTTCCGGTCCTTCAGCCAATGATCGAACCATCGCACGGCCTCATCGCGCCATTCCACCTGCGGCCCGGGTACCGCATCGTTCGGAAAGGTGTGGTTCCACGGACCCACGATCGCCTTCACGGGACCGCTCGCTTGCATCAGCATGTCGGTCACGTTATCGCGATAGCCGTCGAGCATTCCTCCGATCAGAAAACTCGGAATCGTGATCTCCTTCAGCGGACGCACCCGCTCCCGCCAGAACGGCCCATCGTGCTGATGCTTTAAGTACAGCAATGACCACGGAGGCGTTTCGAATCGCGGACCCAGAACCTTTTCGTCAAGCGAGTAATCGGGAGCGCCCACCCAACCCTGTGCCAAGTCCATATTCAGTTCAAATTCGTCGATGTGCGCCATGCCATCGATGTAGTGAACGTCATCGTGAAAGAGCTCCGCGGTCGCATCCACGGCCAGAATCGCCTTCAATTCCGGCGGATGCCGCATCGCCATCTGCAGCGCGCTGAATCCGCCCCACGAGATACCGAACATTCCCACGTTTCCATTCGACCACGGCTGATGCGCCAGCCACGCGATGACCTGTTCGCCGTCCACCTGTTCCTGCTCGGAATACTCGCGCTCCGGAGGTACGCCTTCGCTTGCGCCGAAACCGCGGATATCCACCCGCACGCTTACATATCCGCGACGCGCAAAATAACTGTGCTTGGGATAATCTCCGGCGGCGGTTCCATCGTCTTTGCGATACGGCAGGTACTCCAGCAGGGCAGGAAACTTCTTGCCCGATCTCGCCCCGTCAGGCATGTACAGTGTTGCCGCCAGGCGCACGCCATCCTTCATGGGAATCCATGCCTGCTCCATGCGGACACCGTAGGCTGGTGGCGACGGCGGCTCAATGGCAAAGCTGAATGTCACGAGGAAACTGAATAGGAAAACGCACCTGGTGCACGCTCCCGGACCTGGTGATAACTTGCGGGCGATGTTCACTCCTTCGTTGGCTCCTGCTCCCGCCGCATGGCGCGCAAATCGATTCCCAGTTGTTCGGCTTTCTTGTACAAGTGACTGCGCTCCAGCCCAAGGGATTTCGCCGCCAGGCTCATGTTGGCTTGACTGCGTTTCAGTTCCTGCAGGATAACCTCGCGCTCGAAGGCATTCACACGATCGGCAAGCAGGCCGAACGAGAATGTCGATGAGTCAGCCCCGCCGGCCGCGGCCTTCGGCAACGCCGTTTGCACCGTCGCGAGGTCCACTTCTCCATCCGTGGATAGAAGGATCAGCCGTTCCACCATGTTGCGCAGTTCGCGCACGTTGCCCGGCCACGCGTACGACTGCAGAGCCTCCATCGCACCTTCGGTGAAGGGAAGGGCTTTCCATCCATTCTGTGCGCTGACCTGCGCCGCGAAATGTTTCACCAACCCAGGGATATCTTCGCGCCGCTCCCGTAGCGGAGGCAGCATAAGTGGAAAGACATAGACCCGGTGAAACAAATCCTGACGAAACTTGTCGGCGCGCACTCGGGCTTCCAGATCACGATGCGTCGCCACCAGCACTCTCACGTTCACGGCCACGGGCTTGTCACCGCCGATCCGCTCGACCTCGCCTTCTTCCAAGACGCGTAACAGCTTGGCTTGCATGGCGAGTGGCATGTCCCCGATTTCGTCCAGAAAAATCGTGCCTCCCTCTGCCTGCTCAAACTTTCCGATATGTCGTCCGGCGGCTCCGGTGAACGACCCTTTTTCGTGTCCGAACAACTCTGACTCGATTAACTCCGTCGGAACTGCCGCGCAATTCAGCGTGACAAACGGCCCGCCGGCTCGCGGACTGCGTTCATGGATCGTACGCGCCACCAGCTCTTTCCCGGTGCCCGTTTCGCCCAGGATGCAAACTCGGG
>JBAVAV010000510.1:0-9753 GCA_049585895.1 Candidatus Sulfotelmatobacter sp.
TTAGATTCCGGAAATCGCGCTGGAGTTAGTTCGCACGTTAGAGATTACGGGAATTTTCCACAGATGCAACACTTTTTTGAGTTTTCTTCGGGAATTTTTTGCCGAGGAGGTCAGGGACGGAGGTAACGGCCGAAACCCTTCACCACAGAGGGCACAGGGGAACACGGGCCTACTGCCTACTTTGCCCAATCCTTGCCGTCGACCATGCGCTTGATTTCGTCCCGCAGGTGAGCTACGTAGAAATTGATGAGCCGGGATATGTC
Organism: Candidatus Sulfotelmatobacter sp.; assembly: GCA_049585895.1. GTDB lineage: Bacteria > Acidobacteriota > Terriglobia > Terriglobales > Acidobacteriaceae > Sulfotelmatobacter. The sequence continues at coordinate 264 of JBAVAV010000510.1, forward strand.
ACTTAGCCGCATATACGACAAGAGGTGGGCCTGATGAAAGGGATGGATCGCCTCCACGCACTTCACTTCGACGATGACAAGGCTCTCGACCCGCTCGCCTTTATGGCGATCACAGCGGCATCTTCGTGCGCAACGATGACTTCTGGTCGGTGGAAGAACAACTCGCCGGCAAACGCCAGCCCACCCAGTTCGGCCGCGCTCTCGATCAACTCGGCATCACCTTCATCGCCGCCCGCAGTCCGCAAGTCAAGGGCCGCGTCGAGCGCCTTTGGGGCGTGCTCCAGGATCGCCTCCCCAGCGAACTCCGCTTGGCTCAGGCTTGCGATCTGGACTCCGCCAACCCCCTGCTGCGCCCCTTTCTCGCCGACTACAACCGCCGCTTCGCAAACCGGCCTCGCGAAATGCAAACCGCCTGGCGCACCGCGCCCGAAAATCTGGATCGCATCTGCTGCTTTGTCCATCCCCGTGTGGTCAGCAACGACAACGTCGTGCAGTGGCAGGGCCAGCGCTTCCAAATCCCTCAGCAAGGCCAACGCTTCAGCTTTGCTGGCGCTAAAGTCCACATCTACCAAGCTCTCGACGGGCGCGTCTCGCTTTACTACCGCGACACTCGCCTGCAACACACCCTGGCTTCGCCAGGGTGACATTTTCATGTTGCCATTAGGGGACAAAATCACGTTGCTACAACAGTTGTTCTTTGCCAGTGATTCAAAGGCGCGAGCGGGGCGTCCGCGCAGCACGGAGTTATTCCTGATTACGGGCCGTGGCGTAATAGCCGGCGCGAGCCTGAATTTTATAGCCTTGCTTGGACTTGATTTCCAGCTTGCGGTAGGCGCCGTCGAGCTTGGTATTGGTGGGCGTATATCCCAGGTTGTACTGGCTGCGCAGTTCTGCTGCCACCTGATCGAATGCCTCTTTGAGTTTGTCGAACTTATTGCCTACATTGATCACGCGGCCGCCGGTTACCTCGGTGAGCTTTTTCATCTCAGAGTCGCCGTTGTAGGTCGCTCCCTGGCTGAAATAACTGCCGCGGTCGGCGCACAGGAGAACATAAATGATGGCGTCGGCCTTCTGGGCGGCTTCGATCGCGTCTTTGATCTTGAGCCGGCTGCCATTGTCCTCGCCATCAGTAAGCAAAATCATGGCTTTGCGGCCGACCTCCTTGGCCAGCATGTCGTGCGCGGAAAGGTAAACCGCATCGTAGAGGACCGTACCGGGAGCGTTGTGGATCGGGACGGGCCCTTGCCCAATTCCAGGTATCCCGCTGGTCCCCCCGCCCACGTTGATCTTGACCTTATTGAGCGCCGCAGACAAACGGTGAACGTCGTTGGTGAGGTCTTGCACCAGCTCGGCGTCGATGTTGAAGTCCATCACGTAGGCTTCGTCTTTGGCGGTGAGAATTTGTCGGAGGAAGGCGCTGCCCACTTCCTTCTCCATGTCGAGAACTCGCTGCTGGCTGCCCGAAGAATCGATCAGGACGCCAAGCGTGAGCGGAAGGTTCGATTCGGCGGCGAAATACTTAATCGTCTGAGGTTTGCCGTCTTCGTTGACCTCGAAGTCATCCTTGGTGAGGCTGGGGATGAGAGCCCCGTGTTTATCCTTGACATTGAAAAACAAGCCCACAACGTTCACGTTGAGCTTAAGGGTCTCGGCGGGCTTCTGATCGTCTTCCGATTTCTGAGCGGAGTCCGGCTTGGGAGCCGAGTCTTGGGCTCGTACTGGCAGAGCGCAAACCGCGCCTAGGAAGAGCACGAAAGTTGTAGCGACCGCAGGATACTTTCGGAAAACAGACATTTTGGCCATTGGAGATTCCCGTGTAGGGTTTTTGTTAGTCTAGTCTCGTAGATTTAGATGCACCAAATCGGTCGCTTTGGGCATCCCAAGGCAATAGAGTTGCGTTTATTTTGAGGCGGCTGGTGGCATGAGAAAACGGGAGAAAAACGGGAGACAGTGGACCTGGCCGATGGGGCTGCTGCCCAGTATCGTCGCCTTTGGTCTGTGGGCGGGCGCCGCCGGGGCGGGAGCGCAGTCTTCCCCAAACCAAGGTTCGCCCAACGAGGCTCCTGGCGCGCAAAGCCAGACGCAGACTCCGCCGCAACCTGCGCAGGATATTCCAGATGCGCCTACGCCGCAGCCCTCGCAACCGGAGCCGGAGCGGCCTCCTATCGCGAAGCCGGAAGAAAAACCGCCAGCCTCGCCAGCGCGGAATCCCTGGACGAACGCTCCAGAGACGAAGCCCGCCGGTCCGGCGGCGGATGAAAATCAGCCGGCGCCGCCTCCCATGCCGCCGGTCAAGACGCTGCCGCCGGGCAGTTCGACCAAAGATCAGGCAGCGCAAGCGCAACTCTACAAGCTACTGGTGGTGAGCAACTTCGTCCAGGTTCCGGTCACAGTGAAGGATCGCGATGGGCGGCTGGTGGACGGACTCCTCGACAAGGATTTTGTCGTGATGGAGAACGGGACCCGGCAGAAGCTGACCTTCTTCACCAGTGATCCCTTTGCGCTGTCAGTGGCGGTTGTGCTGGACCTGGGAATGCCGGATTCTGCGGTGCAGAAAGTCAATGCGACGTTTCCCGCGCTGGTAGGCGCATTCGCTCCATACGACGAAGTTTCGCTTTACACCTACAGCAGCACGGTAAGCCAGGTTAGTGACTTCGCCGGCGTCACCCAGAAGCTGACGGCGCTGCTCAACCAGATGAAGACCGAACGCGGTCACAACAATGGCGTGCCGGTGCTCAGCGGACCGATGGCGAGCGGGCCAATCGTGAACGGCATTCCTGTGGGTACTCCCACGCAACCGGTCAATACGCCGCCCAAGGAAGCGCATGTCTTGAACGAAGCTATTTTGCAGGCCGCGCTGGATCTCAGCAAACGCGACCGGACGCGGCGGAAAATCATCTTCGTGATCAGCGATGGCAGAGAATTCGGCAGTAAGGCCAGTTACAGCGATGTGTTGAAGGTGCTTCTCTCCAATGAGATTCAAGTGAAAGCCGTGGCGGTGGAGGCTGCCGCCTTGCCGCTTTATAGCAAGCTCGAGCGTCTGCACATACCGGACCAGGGATACGGGAACCTGTTGCCCAAGTACACCTCGGCGACCGGAGGAGCGGTGTACAACGAGCTTTCCCGCAACGCGATTGAAGAAATCTATTCCCAGGCCATGAGTGAGGCGCGGAATCAATACACTCTCGGCTACACCCCCAGACGCGGAGAAAAGCCTTCGACCTCGCCCTACCACAGCATCGAGGTGCTGGTGAACCGCCCCGGGCTGAAGATCTACGCCAAAGACGGCTACTATCCGGCCCCGGCGGCGCGGTAGGTTCGCTCCTTCACTCGTCCCCTGTTGACCATTTCTGCCGCACGGTTGAGGGGTCACCGGAGTAACCTGCCCCAGGCCCAGCCGTGTGATATAAAAGCCGCAAGCCCCAAAGGGATATTTTTGCGCGCCAGGTTGCCGCAAGGACATGGCCGCGCTTCGAGGAAAGTCTTGAGTTTCATCAACTTCGCAGCCCGCGAGATCAATTGCAAGATCATCTACTACGGCGCCGGACTGGGCGGCAAGACCACGAACTTGCAGATCATCTACCAGAAAACGGCGGAGCAGCAGAAGGGCAAAATGATCTCGCTGGCCACGGAGACGGAGCGCACCCTGTTCTTCGACTTCCTGCCACTCGACCTGGGATCGGTGCGGGGCTTCAAGACCCGCATCCACCTTTATACCGTGCCCGGACAGGTGTTCTACGATGCCAGCCGCAAACTTATTTTGCGCGGTGTGGATGGCATCGTCTTTGTCGCCGACTCGCAGGAACAGCGCATGGACGCCAACGTCGAGGCGCTCGACAACCTCATGTCGAACCTGAAAGAGCACGGTTACGACTTCAACAAGATTCCCTACGTGCTGCAGCTCAACAAACGCGATCTGCCCGATGTTCTTCCTGTAGACACGCTGAGCAAGGAACTTCGCAAGAAAAATGAGCCCGTGGTCGAGGCCGTGGCTTTTCAGGGCACCGGCGTCTTCGAAACCCTGAAAGAAATCGCCAAGCAGGTGCTGACCGAGTTAAAGGCCGGCGGGTAGGCTCCGCGTCGGGAAAGCGGTAAAGAAAAAGGCGCCGGGAGTTCCGGTGCCTATGAACTACGACTCGCGAGATGCGACGCGGCCGCGTCCATTGAGCCGCGCAGCAAGAACTGACGTTACCGCATGATCTCAAACACCGTGCCCGCGCCGTTGGCGCCACCGGCGCTGGTGGTTCCGTACAAGTTGCCGGCGGGGTCCGGGATCAGGTTGCCCTTCGGGGTTGCGCCCTTGGGGGCGGTTCCAAAGCCAAGAAAGCTGTAGTTGATTCCGCTGCCGGTGGGCGAAAGGTGGAATACCCCGCCGCAGCCGTTGCCGCACAGCCGATTGTCGCTTCCTCCATCGGATGCAGTGCCGTAAAGACCGCCGCCTGCGAAAAGTAGAGTGCCCTCGGGCTGACCTCCATGCACAAGGTCAAAAGAGTAGATCGAATTAAACTTAAAGCCTCCGCCCGTTTGCGGGCTCAACTTGTAGACGTAACCGTATCCGTTCGCGCCCGCGGCTGACATGTTTCCGTAAAGATTGCCGAGGCTATCGATGGTTAACCCGCTATTCGGGAAGCATCCCCCTGCGCCGCACTCGAAAATGTGGATCACGCTCTCCGTCCACACTCCGGAACTTGGCGAGAGCTCATAAATCGTACCGCAACCGTATGGCGAGTTACAGGTCGTCGTATTTCCCCCAATGGCCGCGGTTCCGTAAAGATTGCCTGCCGTATCGAAGACCACGGCTGAACCAGGCTCGGCCCCGTCTGCGCCGTCCTGAAACGTGTAGAGGATATGCTCGGTCCAGGTACTGCCGCTGGGTGTCAGTTCAAACACGGTACCGCAGCCCAACGTGTTACAGAGGGTGTTCGCCCCGAACCCGGTCGTGCCGTATAGGTTGCCCGCATGGTCAAAAACCAGGCCTGCCGGGGGGTAGACGCCGTCGGTAACATTGAAGTTGAAAAGAATGGTTTCCGTCCAGAGACCGCCGCCGGCCGGCGAGAGTTCGTAAACTGTTCCGCAGCCGTAGAAGCTGCCAGGGCAGCCGGTCCCACCATACTGAGTCGTGCCATAAAGATTGCCGACGCTGTCGAAGATGAGGTTGCCAAACGGATTGATGCCGTCAGTACCGGGAATAAATGTGTGCAGAACGCTTTCCGTCCAGGTGCCACCGGAACCTGGTGTCAGCTCGAAAACTACGCCGCAGCCGGTAATTTCCGTCTGGCATGGTTCCGCCTCCGTGTCGCCCCCGCCGGGAGTCGCGCCGTAGAGGTTGCCGGCGGCATCACGAACCAGACCTGCTATTGGTGCACCCCCGTCCGCGCCCCCGGTGAAACTGTAAAGAACTTTCTCCTGTCCCCAGGCGGCGGTTGCCAGAAGCAGCGTCAGAACTACGAAGAGTGCGCAGCAAGCGGTTAAGGATTTCGTGGCTAAATAGTTCTGTAAGGTGCGATTCCTGCGAGATGCGTTTCCCACCAAGTTCGAGAGACTCACGAGTTACCTCCTGAAGGCTATGGGCTGGACCTGGTCACACTGGTTGGTACTTGCCGAGCGGGGCGTAGGGTCGGAGTATGCACCGTAAGCAAGCCCCAGTCAAGCTGAAGATGGATTTGCTGCTCAATCAGCGGGTGAGACGGTAACAAAAAAGGGCGCCGGGAGTTCCGGCGCCTGAAACACTCACGAGATGCGGTCTAGCGAGTGTGTCTACCTACCAAAAGCTTATTTGCTCTCCGCGATGGGGCTTGCCCCCAGGTCGCGGCGGTTGTTGGCGGCGGTGCGGGCCGCGCGGGCTGCGGGCTGGCTCGCTGCCGCGGCTCCGTAGCGCTCCAGCAGAACCGGCGCCATGGTATTTTCCGCTTCCTTGACGAAGATCATCTTGCTTTCCGATGCCATATCGACTCGGACAAAGTCCCCCAGCTTGACCTGTCCCGTCGCCACCAGATTGGCCAGCGGAAACACCAGATTGCGCTCGATGGCGCGCTTCAGGTGGCGCGCTCCATAACGCGGGTCCGTGCCTTCCTGCAACAGAAACTTTTTCACCGGCGCCGAGCAATTGAAAACGAACTGACTGGTCCCGGCTGCCATCAGCACGCGCTGCTGCACCAGACCGAGCTCGATTTCCAGAATCTGCGCCAGATGCTCGTCGCGCAGCGTCTTGAAGACTACCGTTTTGTCGATGCGGTTCATGAACTCAGGCGTAAACTTGCGGCGCGCGGCTTCAACCGCGGTGCGCTGAATCTTGTCGTCGAACGAGGCATCGACTTCCACACGTTTGCGTGCGAAGCCTAAGCCGCCGTCGACCAGATCGGTCATCTCGCTGGCGCCCAGGTTCGACGTCAGGATGATGATGCATTGCGACAGATCCACGCGGCGGTTATCGCCGAGCGTAAGCGTAGCTTTGTCCAGAATGCCAAGCAGAAGCTGCCACAGAGAGTCGCTGGCCTTCTCGATCTCGTCGAACAGCAGGATCGAAAGCTTCAGCTTCTCCGTGAACCACTGATTCAGAGCTTCCTGCGTGAGCAGCGGATGCGTCTCGCGGTGGCCAAGGTATCCCGGAGGCGAGCCGATCAATTTTGCGATCTCGTGCGAATGCTGGAACTCGGCGCAATCGATCTTGATGCAGGCGCGCGAGTCGCCGAACAGAGCCTCGGCCATGGCTTCCACCACCCGGGTCTTGCCCGAGCCGGTCGGTCCCAGAAACAGCAGGTTGCCTACAGGACGCCCGGGAGCATTCAGTCCGGCCAGAAACATCTGATAGATCTCAACCACCTTTTCGACGGCCTGGTCCTGGCCAACGATACGGCGGCGCAGGGCCGCGTCAAATTCCCCTGCATCGTTGCTGCGACGGTTCGGATCGAGCACTGTGGCGAGATTCGGTTTCATAGATAGCCGCCCGGCTTGCGCGGGGCCAGATTTCCTTTCATCGGCCTGGTTTCAGCCGTTTCTTGCGGCCCCTTCCGGCTTTCGCCGGGCTTTGCAGGCCCTGTTTCTACAACTTCCCCACATTCCAGAAGTGACAAAGTCTGTCATTCGGAACCCGTTGTCCACCGGACTAGTGGCGAGCCCGGAGCTTGTCTAGGAATAAGCAAGCGGCTGGCCACGGACGCCGGCGTTCTCAGAGCAGCCAAACCCTGTATCTGGCGGCAGTTAGGCAGCCGGTCGAAACACAGAATCCCCAGTCAGTGGAAAGTTAAGAGAGAGGAAGAGAAATAGTTTGCGCATGAGGGAAAGCCCTCGACGAATCCTTGTCTGCAGACCCTCGCCAGGATTCCAAACCATTGCCAAAGAGTTGTCTTCCGCGCTTCCAGGGGATGCGAGGGACCTGGTTCTGGCCAGAGAACGCGGACGATAAGCGGTCAATAGGGATATGCCCGGCCGTAACTAGCCTGTGATGGAGCCTCACTCTAGGATCGCGATTGAGGCTGTTCTCGGGGAGGAATCGTGCGCCGCTCGTCCGTTCTTACCATCGTTGCCATCTCGTGTCTTCTGTTTGGCGCCGCCGCCCTGCGGCTGCATTCCAGGTTCAACTCCGTATTGGCCGCGCCATCGCAAACCGTTTCAGCGCCGGGCGCTGTGGTCACGCCGGCAAGCGGCGAGCCACAAAACGTCGGTAAGAAAAACGCACACATACGAGCGGTCAGCGCGATAGTCCCCGCCAGTCCAAAGCCTGCCGACATTATGCCAGCCCAACCCACTGCCGCTCCCGGCACCGAAATCTACACCGCGAAGCGCGGGGAAAGCATTCCCACCATCGCCCGCCGCTATCTGGGAAGGACTGCTTATCTCACTTCGTCCGAACTTTCCGAATCCATTCGCGGGGCGAACGGAAAAGACAACGGCGACCGCACCGGCAACATCCTCAAAGCCAGCGAGAACATCGTCATTCCCGGAATCCTCTCCGCGCCCATCGTCGAGAAGCCGATTGCTGTGGCCAAAGACTTTGAAGTCCGCGCCGTGTATCTCACCGGCATCATGGCCGCCAGCGACCACGGACTCCGCATCATCCGCCACTGGCGTGAGGTCGGCGGCAATGCCGTCGTCTTCGACATCAAAGATTCCGACGGCAGCGTTAACATTCCCTTCGAGCACCCGCTGCTCGGCAAGCACACCATCTACCTTCATGATGTACCCAAGTTCGTCCGCTTCCTGCATTCCCAGAACATGCACGCCATCGCCCGTATCGCCATCTTCCGCGACCAGCGCCTGGTGACGGAGCATCCCGAGCTCGCAGTGCAGTCGAAGAGAACCGGGCAGCCCTGGCGCGAGAATGGCAAGCTGGTCTGGACCGATCCTTCCAATCCCAAGGTCCAGGAATACAACATCGCGTTGGCCAGGTATGTAGCCCAGCTGGGCGCCGACGAAATCCAGTTCGACTACGTCCGCTTCCCCGCCGAGGGCGATCAAAAAGACGCCAGCTTCGTGTTCCAGACCGAGCATCCGGATTCTGAACAAGATGTCATCCCGACGAGAGCGCCAGCTCTCGCAGGGACAACGGTTCCGTCTACATCGCCACTGACAACCGTAGAAGAGAACGGATCAGATTGCACGGCTCCAGCCGCGAAGCGGCGAAAGAATACCGCCCACGGCGCGAGCCGTGGGACAGCAGCGGAAAACGAGCAAACTCCGCAGGGGCGAAAGAATGGTTGTAACGCAGCTTCTGCGCACGCTGTGACGCCGCGCGGCCCTCAGCGCTCCGACGTGATCACCGCCTTCCTGAAAAAAGCCTATGCCGAAATCCACCCCACCGGCGCGCTGCTCTCACTCGACGTCTTCGGCGTGATGGCTTGGCAGCGCCCCGTCGATCTCTCGCACACGGGGCAGGATATCGTCGGCATGGCAAAATATTGCGACGTGCTCTCGCCCATGATCTATCCCTCGCACTTCTTCGGCATGGATAACATCGCCCACCCCGGCGACGCTCCCGAGCACTTCATCGGCGAATCCATGGAGCGATTCGAGCTGATCACCAAAGGTAGTGGAGTGACGATCCGCCCCTGGCTGCAAGCCTTCCACTGGCGCACCGGGACCTACTCGCCCGAATACATCAAGATCCAGGTCGCCACAGCAAGAGAAAAAGGCGGCATCGGATTCTTGTTCTGGAATGCCGCCAACGACTACTCGAAGCCTTTCATAGCCATGCCCGAAATGCGCGCCGCGGACCTGAAAGAGGGATCGAAGGAAAAACCCAAATTCTTCCGCGGCGACGAACTGCCAGAGACGCGAGTCAAGGCAAGTCTGACTCCCGCATCCATCTCCGCCGCGGCCGCAGAAAACGGAAATCACTAGGCGGATGCGGGAAAGTCCCCCGCTCCTGCCCCACTCAATCCGCGTTTATCCTCGTTGCGCTGACCTGACTATCTGGCTGCGAGTTGCCCACTCTCTCGTCTAGTCATCCCGCTATCCTGTCATCCTGAGCGAGGATTGGTCTTTGCGCGCA
>JBAVAV010000511.1:0-4123 GCA_049585895.1 Candidatus Sulfotelmatobacter sp.
AGTTGGCCGATCTGTCCTTCCCATCCCAGCAATTGGGCGCCGTTCAGCAAATCCGCCTGCAGCACCGCCAGGGGCGACAAGCCGTAGTGCGCCATTAGCACAAATTCCCGCGCCTGTGTCCCATGAGGGAATGGACCAACGTCAGAGCCTACCGCCATCGGAACGTCTGCCGCGATCTGCTTGCGGAAATCCTGCACCTTCAAGTCAAGCATCTCGTGCTCATGCGCGGCTTGTGCCGGCGTGGCCGCATGGTCGGCGAAGTACTCGAAGATGGTAAAGGTAGGCACGGCAAAGATCTGCTTCTCGCGCATCAGCCGCATGGTCTCGTCACCAAGCTGGTTGGCGTGATCGATGGATACGACGCCGGCCTGCGCGGCAAAGAGCGTTCCCGGTTCCCCCGTAGCGTGGACGGCAACCCGCCGGCCCAGGCGTGCTGCCTCGTGCACCGCGGCGGCCAGTTCCGCCTCCGTATATTGGTAAACCGTGGAAGGTTTTCCCTCACGCACCGTATCCGGTCCAGTCTCGTAGATTTTGATGAAGTCCGCGCCTTCCTTGAATTGCTGGCGCATCACTGCCATCAACTCGGCGGCATTGTTCGCATAATCGGCGTTGGATATCACGTGCTGCGCCGGGTTGTAGCCGATAGCATCTTCGTGGCCGCCGAGGATGTTGATGGCGTTGCCGCTGATGCGCAGCCGTGGCCCCGGAATCCGTCCTTCGTTGATCGCGTCGCGCACTGCGGTATCGGCTGAGCCGGCGCCTTCCGTCCCCATGTCGCGCTCGGCGGTGAAGCCCGCCATCAGGTCATCGCGCGCGGCTAGAGTCGCCGTAATCGTCCGCTGCGGCACCGATTCCTGTACCGTTTGCAGATCCTCGGCGCCGGGATGCAGGAACAGGTGGATGTGGGCGTCGATCAGCCCCGGCAGCAGCGTGCGCTCGCCAAGCTCGATGACTTCCGCGCCCGCCGGATGCCTGACCGCCGTGCCGACCTCGACGATTCGGCCGCCCTCGACAAGGATTTCGCCGGGCTTCACCAGTCGCCCATTCTTGATGTCGAGCAAGCGCGCCGCGTGCAGCACTATCGCGTGCGCCGGCGCAGGCTGGGATTGCCCCGCCGCAGTCAGGAAGAAGCCCGAAACCACAACCACCAGAAACGCCGCTGAGGGGAAGTGAACCTTGATCATGTTCGTCGGACGCGATGGTACCACCTTGAGTAGCGGATCGCCAGATCGGACTACTCGCTTCTCAACTCCTCTGCCAATGCCTTCTCCAGACGCTTCTGGTGTTCCGCAGTTAGCTTCATGCGGTTGGAAGTCAAATAGAACGCGTCAATTGCCATTTGCCCTTCGGTATCAATCAGTGCGATTTCAATGTTGCACTCTTGCTCCGACAGGCAAGAGCAGATCCGGTGCAGCAGCCGTGGCCGGTCCTGTGCGATTACCTCCAGAAGAGTGCTGGTCGAAGAGCAAGTGTCGTCGAATGCGATCCCGGTCTCAACTTTCACCTTCGTGACCGCGCTTTTTTCGGCGCGCTGCCGGTCGCGGAGCATGCGATCCAGATCCGCTTCGCCCAAAATTACATCGACGATGTTGCGCTGGAACCGCTGCCACTCCGAAACGTTCAGCTCCAGCGTACGGAACCGGTCGGTGAAGTAGAGCGTGTCAACCACCGTTCCCGCCTGGTTCGAGAACGCATTCGCCTTGACGATGTTCATCCCCCACGCGGCCAGTACTCCCGTCAGCATGGCGAATAACGACGGCCGGTCTTTTGTGACAAGGCTCAGTTCAAACCAGTGACGGCCACGCTTCAAGTCGACTTGCACCGGCTGATTGCCCAGTTGATTGGCCATTTCCAGGTGCCGCATGACTTCCTCAGCGGAATGCCCCCGCAAGTATCGCTGCGGGAATCCTTCCACGAAGTCCTTGAACTTAGCGCCGGTGACGGGCGCCAGGCTGCGCAGTTGGGCAAGCGTCTCATCACCGATGTCGGCGTGCACACGGTGGTCGGCGCTGCGGTTCAGATAGTTCGCCGAGGCAATATAGAGCTGCCACACGTTCTCGGCCTTCCACGGTGTGAGCGCTTCGGGATTCACTGCCTTGATGTCGGCATAGGTGAGCAGACAGAGCATCTTGAGCCGCTCCGGCGTGCCCACTCTCTCCGCAAATGCCGCCACCGTCTCTGGATTGAAAATGTCGCGCCGCAGCACTGCCGACATCTCCAGATGGCTGGCGATCAGGAACAGCACAGTCGCTCGTTCACTCGGGTCTGCATCCAAGCGGTCGAGACAGCGGCTTGCGATTTCCACGCTCGCTTCCACATGATTACCGCCTGGCACTCCCTTCCCCGTGTCATGCAGTAGCAACGCCAGATAAAGGAGCTCGGGATCTTCGAGCTCTCCCAGCAACTCGGCATACCGCTGGTCCCATTCCGATTTTGATTGGTTGAGCCGGTGCAGACTCTCGATGGCGAGAAACGAATGCTCGTCTACCGTAAAGCGATGATAAAAATCGCGCACCACCAGGGAATCGATCGGCTTCAGTTCGGGCAACAGGAGCGTAAGCAGCCGCAGCGAATGCATTGCGCGCAGCGCCTCGGCAGCGTGTGGCTGAATCAGAGTCTCCTGCAGGTAGAGCCAAAGCTCCGCGCCGCGCGGCGGAGTCGCCGCCAGAGCGGGCAGGGCTTGCTCGATGCGGTATTCGGTGGTTGTGCTGAACTTCAGTCCATGAAGCGCCATGAAGTGGAACAGCCGGAGAAGCATCTCCGGATCCTGCAACGAAGACGGCTGCTGCAGAAAGACCATCCCATCCACAACGGAAAAATCCGGAGTCGACAACCGCGACCGCCGGCTCTGGAATTGGCGATAGAGCGAAGACCAAGTCTCCGGGATCTCCTCCATCAGCTGCGTCATGGTGCGTTGTACGGCGCGGGCGTGCCCGAAATAAATCCGCATCCAATCGGCTGAGGTCAGATCGGCCGAGGCAAGGTCAGTCGAGGCAAGGTTGGCCGAACGATCGGGCAAACGAAGATTGCGCCAATCGCCAGTGCCAATTTTCCTCGCGGCTGCTTCATCCTGAGCTTCCCAGCTCAGCGTATTGTCATCGCGTCCGTGACGGAAATGCAGGAAGCAGCGGGCTGCCATCAGGAACTCCAGCGCCGCGTCGAGCTGCCGGCGGACAGGAGCACGCAGCGAACTGGCATCCGGCCAGTCGCGCAGTTTGTCCATGGCTGAGATCAGCGCCAGCCAGCAGGTTACATTGCAGTCGCGCAATCCGCCCGGAGCCTCTTTGAGGTTGGGCTCGAGGTGGAAGACCGTGTTTCCGTATTTCGCGTGCCGCTCACGAGTGACCTCCGCCAGCCCCTGCAGAAGCGACTTCGACTCCCTCATGATCAGCTTCGGAATAACTTTGTCGTGCAGGCGGATAAACAATTCCCGATCCCCTTGGAGGAAGCGGCAATCAAGAAGGGAGACAGTGAACTCAGTATTATTCGGGTCGAAGCGGTCGCACTCCGACAAGGTGCGCGAAGCGGGACTCAACTTCAGCTTCAGGTCCCACAGTTCCTGGGAAAAGCGGCGAACTGCACTTTTATATCTGTCTTCGCTCTTGTTGTCCGCACAAAGAAAGAGCAGATCCACGTCGGAATACGGGAATAGCCAGCCTCGCCCAAAGCCTCCAGTCGCCACCAAAGCGAAATCTTGCGGCTCCTGCTCATCCGGTGCAATCAGTTCGCGCCATAAGCGCTGGAGGATTTCTTCGATCAGCCGCGTACGTTGCGCAACGGCGGCACGGCCGTCTCCTACCGTTTTGAAATCGAGTTGAATCCGCGCCGACTTCTCAGCCAGAGATTCCCGCAATTCACCGATAATTGAGAAGGCTGCCGTCATGACTCATGGGTGGGTTCTACCCGTGCCGCCGCCGTAGCCCTGGTGCGTGGCAGGCGCGCTCAGAGATTAATTTCCTACAATGCCCCCTCGCCCCGCTCATCGTTGCGGATGCGAATTGCATCCTCCACCCGCGACAGAAAAATCTTCCCGTCGCCAATCTTGCCCGTCCGCGCCGCGCCAAGAATAGCCTGCACTGCTTTTTCCACCATCGAGTCTGCCATCACCACCTCGAGCTTGGTC
>JBAVAV010000512.1:0-5015 GCA_049585895.1 Candidatus Sulfotelmatobacter sp.
GTGTGTGCCTGCTCAACAAACGGTGAGTTTCCGGAGCACGCTCAGAGTCAGGACCATCTATCCCATTGTTGCTAAAGGAGTTACGGGTGCGACGTTTGCCATTCAATTGCCTTGCATGCTTGCCCGTCGTGAAAAGACGCTTCCCGTTCGTTCCGTTGTCATCCGGGCGGCACGTGGTACCATCAGGTAATATTCCGTTACCTGAGTTGGATCAGCCCATAGCACTCTCCCCAAGGAAAGTCTTTTCATAGAATTATGCTGAATATCGCGATAGTTGGAGCAGGTCCGTATGGACTCTCAATCGCTGCGCACTTCCGGCGTCGTGGCATTCCATTCCGGATTTTCGGCCGTCCGATGGACAGCTGGCTGAATCACATGCCGAAGGGCATGATGCTGAAGTCGGACGGGTTCGCCTCAAACATCTACGATCCGGACAGCGAGTTCACCCTAAGACAGTTTTGTACCGAGCGGGGGATCGAGTACTCCGATACTGGGATCCCAGTACGGCTCGGCACCTTCTCTGCGTATGGGCTGGCATTCCGGGAACGAATGCTTCCGGAGCTCGAGGACCATCTGGTCGTCAGTCTCGACCGGTCGCCGGAAGGATTTATTCTCCGGCTCGATGATGGCGAAACAGTTACGGCGCGGCGGGTTGTGGTCGCGGTCGGGATTACTCACTTCGAATACGTCCCCGAAAATTTGGCGCACTTGCCACCGGAATTTGTATCACATAGCTTCCGCCACGCGGATCCCGAACGGTTCAGGGGACGCAGCGTAGTTGTGATCGGGGGCGGCGCCTCGGCAATTGACCTGGCGGTGGCGCTTCATGAAGCCGGAGCCGCTGTGCAATTAGTGGCCCGTCAATCGGCATTGAAGTTTCACAGCACGCCGACGGGCAGACCGCGCTCGTGGTGGCAGCAGATTCGGCATCCGCGATCAGGGCTCGGGCCGGGATGGCGGTCGCGGTTCTTTTCCGATGCGCCGATGTTATTTCACTACCTGCCTGAGCGTATCCGCCTGGAGGCGGTGGAAAGAGCCCTTGGTCCCTCGGCTGGATGGTTCGTCAAAGACAAGATGGCACAGGTATCTTGTTTGCTGGGATATTCGCCGCAGAGCGCCGAAGTGCGGGATGGCAAGGTTTGCCTGCATCTGCGCGCGGCAGATGGCACTGCGCGCGAAGTTCTGACTGAGCATCTCATTGCGGCGACCGGCTACAAGGTGGATTTGGGACGATTAGCCTTTCTCAGCACTAACCTTCGCTCGAAGATCAAGACAGTCAAGGGTGCGCCGGTGCTCTCGTCGACTTTCGAGTCGTCGGTACCCGGCATTTATTTTGCCGGGCTCGCGGCCGCGTACAGCTTCGGACCGGTGATGAGGTTCGCTTATGGGGCGGGTTTTGCAGCTCGACGTCTCACCGAAGCCATGGAGAAATCGCTGACGCACAGTCCGGCGGCGGTTCCCGTTCGAAGCATAGCGACTTCCGCAAAGTAAATGGAATCGATCGATGGGAAAGGCTGATGGACGCATGAAGCTCGAGACCATCGCAATTCATACAGGTTACGACGGCGATCCCACAACCAAAGCCGTGGCGGTGCCGATCTATCAGACGGTTGCATTTGAGTTTGACAGCGCCGAGCATGGAGCGGCCCTCTTCAATTTGGAAGTGGAAGGGAACATTTACACCCGGATCGGCAATCCCACCAATACGGTATTGGAAAAACGCATGGCCGCGCTGGAAGGCGGAGTCGATGGACTCAGTGTCAGCTCGGGCATGGCCGCGATTGAGTATTCGCTCATCAACATTGCGGAAGCCGGCAATAACATCGTTTCTCTCCCCCAGTTGTATGGCGCTACTTACACCCTGCTGGCGCACGTCTTTCCGAAGCGGGGAATCTGCTCACGCTTCGCGGCGAGCGATCGCCCCGAAGATGTGGAGAAGTTGATCGACGAGAATACTCGCGCAGTTTACTGCGAGAGCGTTGGCAATCCCGCGGGAAACGTGGCGGACATCGAAGGATTGGCCCGGGTGGCGCACAAGCATGGGGTGCCGCTCGTGGTAGACAACACGGTGGCTACCCCGGTTCTGTTGCGCCCAATCGAGTATGGAGCCGATGTCGTGGTGCATTCCATGACGAAATTCATCGGAGGGGGCGGCACCAGTATCGGTGGGATGATTGTAGATGGTGGCAAGTTTCCGTGGCGAAAGTACCCGGAAAAGTTTTACATGTTGAATCGGCCAGAGGTTGCCTATCACGGGGTCGTCTATGTGGATCATTACGGAGACGCGGCATTTGTCGCGCGCTGCCGAACTGTGTGTCAACGCAACACTGGCGCAACTCTTTCTCCGTTTAACGGGTTTTTGTTTTTGCAGGGAATTCAGACGCTTTCCCTCCGTGTGGAGCGGCACGTGGAGAACGCACGCAAGGTAGCGGAATTCCTGCGCGGTCATGCCATGGTCGAGTGGGTGAACTACGCGGGATTTCCGGATAATCAGCTTTATCCGATGGCGCATAGGTATTTGGGGTCCAGCTTCTGTTCGCTGCTGACCTTTGGGGTGAAAGGCGGCTACGAGGGAGGCCGGAAATGCTTCAATGCCTTCCGCCTGTTTAAACGGATGGTGAACATGGGCGATGCCAAGTCGTTGTCCTGTCATCCAGCGTCCACCACCCACCGGCAACTAACGGCAGAGGAACAGGCAAAGGTGGGGGTTACGCCGGAGATGATTCGTCTCAGTGTGGGGATTGAGCATATCGACGACATTCTCGAGGACTTGGGTCAGGCACTGGACAAGGCCAGAGTATGAGCTGGAGAGTGAGTAAGCTGGCGCGCGTCGTTCTTGGGGGAACGCCATGCCGTTAATCATTGATGGTGGCCGAGTTCCGCCTCGTTGGGTCGAGAGGAAAGGCTTGCTCCCGGCGGCGTCGGTCGAAAGCTGCGCCGCGGCGGTGGAGTGCGTCAGAATTGCATTTATCAACAACATGCCGGACCCAGCTCTGGAAGACACCGAAATGCAGTTCTTCGAGCTGCTCGACGCCGCGGCGGGCGACCTGCCCGTGCACCTCAAGCTGCACTCGCTGTCCGGAGTTCCTCGCGGCGAACGGGGGCAGCAGCATCTCAGCAACTTCTACCTTGGTACGGAGGATTTGTTGAACAGCCGGTTTGACGGTGTGATCATGACCGGCACCGAGCCGCGGCAGAGCAACCTGCGCAATGAACCTTATTGGTCCTCCTTGTGCAACGTTCTGGACTGGGCGGAAAGCAATACTGTTTCGACGATATTGTCATGCCTGGCGGCCCATGCAGGCGTGCTTCATAGCAATGGAATCGACCGTCATCCGCTGAGCGACAAGCAGTTCGGTGTCTTTGATTTCGCCAGAACCAGCACCCACCCGTTTACACGCGGTACCGGGGAACGGATAAGTTTCCCGCACTCTCGATGGAACGAAGTGCGGGCGGATGCACTGACGGCATGTGGGTACCTCGTGCTGACACAATCGGCCGAGGGCGGCGTGGACTCGTTTGTGAAAAGGAAAAAACGGAGCCTGTTCGTACATTTCCAGGGCCATCCAGAGTATGGCGCCCAGACTCTTCTGAAGGAATACCGGAGAGATATAAGGAGATTTCTGAGGAGCGAACGGGAGACATATCCTTCCATGCCGAAGGGTTATTTCGATGCGGCAGCCACGAGGCTTCTGGCCGATTTTCGAGACGTTGTTCTGTCCGATCGGCGAGAAGAACTTATGGAAGGCTTTCCCGAAGCTGCCATGGCCGGCAGTGTGAAGAACACGTGGCGCCCCTCCGCCTTGATTATTTACGGGAACTGGCTGCAGTATGTGGTTACGAAAAAGGCGGACGTAGCAGCATTTCCAGCCATGGCGGCTGTCTATCAGCAAACCTCGAGAAAACGCTCCGCACTGCCGTAGTAAAAATAAGGAACATGTATCAAAAGGAGTTGTATCTTTGTCTCCGGTGATGCAGCAGGAGAAATCAGTGGAGCACCGTCCAGAAGCGGCAGTGGCCGAATCGATCGTAACGATCACACCGGCTGCGGTCGAGCTTGAGCCCGAGCCATTTCCTCCCGGTTGGGTTGTGAGCGGCTCGCCCGAGGCTCGGTGCAAGAAGGTAGTGAGAAGCCACGACCGGACTTCGCACATTGTGGTCTGGGACTGCACGCCGGGCAGCTTCAAGTGGCATTACGGAATGGATGAGGCCATCGTCATAATTTCCGGCGAGGCCTTCATGATTAACGACCAGGGTGAGGAGCGCCGGTTCGGCCCGGGCGATCTGGGATTCTTCCCGGCGGGCACCTCCTGCACCTGGCGTATCACGCAGCATCTCCGCAAGGTGGGGGTTCTCAGGGAAAGCATGTGGCGCCCGTTCGGACTTGGCCTGAAGGCATGGCACAAGCTTCTCCGTATTTTGGGGCTGGCCGGCGAGTCACCTTTGTAATGCTTGCTGCTCAGGCGAATGCTCTCCCGCCTGAGGAAAGGAATGAATGCCATGAATTCAGAGGGTATCAAGTCGAACACTTCTGCGGCATCAGCGCCTTCCCGGCCTGAGAAGACATTCCAGCATGGAGTGGTACGAAGGGTTTTAGAAGGAATTATGTTCTTTCGCGACGGAGAGAAAACATTCTTCGATGCTGAGTCGTTTCCGTGGGTATCCTCCGTGGAGGCCGAATGGCCCGCGGTTCGCAAGGAATTGGAAGCGGTGATGGCGCGCCGGGAAGACATTCCGAATTTTCAGGACATCTCCGAAGCGCAGAAAGTGCTGACTGAAGGCGAACAATGGAAGACTTTCTGGCTTTACGCGTACGGCGAAAAAGCCGAGGAGAACTGCGAGCGATGCCCGGAGACGGTGCGGCTCTTGCAGCGGATTCCGGGGATGAAATCGGCGATGTTCTCTATTTTGGCGCCGCGCAAGCATATTCCCGAGCACCGCGGAATGTATAAAGGCGTACTGCGCTATCACCTTGGATTGATCGTTCCCGGACCGGAAGGCAGTTGCAGGATTCG
>JBAVAV010000513.1:0-1636 GCA_049585895.1 Candidatus Sulfotelmatobacter sp.
ACGGCGAGTTCCAGTTCCCGCACCAGGCGGTTCGGCTTGCCCCGCAGAAATTCATCCAGCAGGGCTCGGTAGTACCAGAGAGTTCCCTCGCGTCCGCCGTGGAAGCGCGCCCAGATGGCTTCCCCAATCTCGCGGTAATCCGCCAGAATAGAGCGCACATTGTTCAGCTTGTCAGCGGCCGAAACCAGCCGGGTATCTGCGTCCGCCGTTTTCAAATGCCGGATGTAATTTTCTTTCCGCTGGCGCCACGGCGGTTTGGGATAAGTGTTCGAATCCGTGCAGCCGTCCACTATCCTGGCCACACGCTTTCCAAATCGCCGCTGAACTTCCTTCAGCATGGGCGCGCCGCCGCAGTCCTCCACTACGTCGTGCAGAAGGGCGGCGATTGCCAGATCCTCGTCGCCGCCAAATTCCAGAACCGTGGACGTCACGCCCATCAAGTGAGCGATGTAAGGAACGGTTGTTGTTTTGCGCGCCTGGCCTGCATGTTTCTCCGCCGCAAACAAAAACGCCCTCCGGAAGCGCGGCCCCAGTTTCAGCGCCCGTCCTTTTGCCGGTTGACCGCCCACTACTGCTTCTCCTTGCTGTTCTCACCCCGCCGCGCCAGCAGATACGCCCGGATAAACGGCTGCAAATCTCCATCGAGCACGCGATCCACGTCGCCGACTTCGGTCTTGGTGCGGTGATCCTTGATCATGCGGTAAGGCTGGAGCACATAGGAGCGAATCTGCGAACCGAAGTCGTTGTCAAGTTTTGAGTCCTCAATTTTTTTCGTGGCCGCGCGCTTCTTCTCCATTTCGAACTCATAGAGCTTGGAGCGCAGCATGCTCATGGCGCGTTCGCGGTTCTTGTGCTGCGACCGTTCATTCTGGCAACTGGCGACAAGTCCGGTGGCAATGTGAGTGATGCGCACCGCTGAATCCGTAGTGTTCACATGTTGCCCACCCTTGCCGCTCGAGCGGTACGTATCTGTACGAATGTCTTCGGGCTTGATGACGACCTCGATGGTGTCGTCGATCTCGGGCGAAACATAGACGCTCGCGAACGAGGTATGGCGGCGCTTGGCCTGATCGAATGGGGAGATCCGCACCAGCCGGTGCACGCCGATCTCGCTGGACAAGAGTCCGTAAGCGTAGTCGCCGTTGACGGCAAAAGTCGCAGACTTCAACCCGGCTTCTTCGCCCGGCTGGTAGTCATAGAGAATCGTCTGAAAGCCCTGCCGCTCCGCCCATCGGAGGTACATCCGCAACAGCATGTCGGCCCAGTCTTGCGATTCGGTGCCGCCCGCGCCGGGATGGATGGTCACAATCGCGTTGCGGCCGTCGTTTTCGCCGGAGAGCAGCGTTTCGGTTTCCAGCTTGTCGATGAGATCGCGCAGCGAATCGATGTCGCGGCGTAACTCCGCGTCCACGTTTTCGCCTTCGTGGCCAAGTTCGAAATAGGCTGCGATGTCATCGGAACGGCGGCGCAGATCGGCGTCGGTCGCCAGAATGTGCTCCAGGCGCTTCTTCTCGCGCATCACCCGCTGGGAGTTTTGCGGATTCGACCACAGGTTGGGGTCGGAGGCCTGTTTCTCGATTTCAGCTAATTGCGGACGGACCTTCTCCGCGTCAAAGATACTCCCGGAGATCGCGCA
>JBAVAV010000514.1:0-3001 GCA_049585895.1 Candidatus Sulfotelmatobacter sp.
AACACTCGATGAAGAGGTTGTCAATCCTTTTCTCCACGACAAGCGAATACCCTCCACCAAGGGGCCCTTCCTGTCCAAGTTCCGCCGTTCAGTCGGTTTCGAGGCTAGCACGAAGAAAGGAACGCGCGACAAGAAGGCTTTTGATTCATTCATCTCGATTGTTGATTGTATAGACAAGTCCGCCGAGGAAGAACTGACTCACCTTCTGGCATTCACACTATACAACTTTGTCCAAGTGCGGAATGCCGCCGAAGTGCCGCTCGCCCGACTACAGCGTATGAGCCTCGAGCAGTATGACTCGCTCATAGATGCGCTGCTGGCCACTGCGAGCGGCGGAAGGCTCCCCGTCATTTTCATTGCAGCCGCCTTCACCGCGATAAGCGAGACCTTCGGGCTTGCGTGGAAGATAGACGTGCAGGGCATCAATGTCGCTGACGCCCCAGCGGGGGCAGGCGGCGACATAACCATCCGGTCGGGCGGAGCAACCTTGCTGTCTGCTGAAGTTACCGAACGACCCCTAGAAAGGAACCGAGTTGTTGCAACATTCCAAACGAAAATAGCCCCGCACGAAATCGAAGATTACCTGTTTTTCATAAAGAGCCCCGTCGACGAAGACGTTATGCGCCAAGCCCGTCAGTATTTCGCGCAAGGACACGAAATTAACTTTCTACAAATACGCGACTGGCTGCGGACCATACTTGCCACGATCGGACGTCCGGGGAGAGAGACCTTTAATCGAGCAATTCTCGAAAAGCTGGAGGCATCTGACATGCCCGCAGCGTTAAAGGTTGCATGGAATGAGCAAATAGCCCGCATCACGGCTGCCTAGCGCTACGTCAACAACGTTGACACGGGTATTCCTTGCGCTGAATCCTGGCAACACATCTGTGCCGACCTTTCCTACTCCTTCACCCCCAACTGCCAAAACAAAAACGAATACAAATCCGTAAACTCCTCAATCTGCTTGGTCACAGGTTTCCCCGCCCCATGCCCCGCCTTCGATTCAATCCGCAACAAAACCGGCCGCGTCCGGCTACTCCCATTCTTAGCTTCCGCCTGCATCAAAGCCGCCATCTTCTTCGCGTGCATGGGATCAACCCGCGTATCGGTATCCGCAGTCATAAATAAGACAGCCGGATACTCCACTCCCGCCTTCACGTGATGATAGGGCGAGTAGGCATAGAGCCACTTGAACTGTTCGGGATCTTCCGCGCTGCCGTACTCCGGAATCCACAGCTTGGCAATCTGGAAGTCCTGATAGTGCAGCATGTCGAGCAGCGGCACCTGGCACACCACGGCGCGAAACAAATCCGGACGCTGCGTAATAATCGCGCCCATCAGCAGCCCGCCATTCGAGCCGCCCTGAATGGCGAGACGGTTCTTGTCCGTATATTTCTCGGCGATCAGGTGCTCGGCGGCGGCGATCATGTCATCGAAAACATTCTGCTTCTTCTCGAGCATGCCGGCGCGGTGCCAGTCTTCGCCAAACTCGGCGCCGCCGCGCAGGTTGGCCACGGCGAAAACCCCGCCGTGCTCCATCCACAAATACGCGCTGCGGCTGAAGGCGGGCGTCAGGCTGATATTGAATCCGCCATAACCCGTAAGCAGCGTGGGATTGCGCCCACTCTTCTGCAATCCTTTCTTATGAACCACGAACATCGGCACGCGCGTGCCGTCTTTCGACTGGAACCACTCCTGCTGGACCTCGTAGGCCGAGGGATCAATCGAAGGCGCATCAACCTTTGCCCAAGGCGAGGTCGCGCCGCTCTTCAAATCGTAGCGATAGATCGACGGCGCGAAAGTAAACGACTGAAATCCATAGAAAAGTTCGTCGCGATTCCACTTGCCCTCGGCTCCGAAGACAGTCCCAATCGCAGGCAGCGCCATCTCGCTCAGCTTTTTTCCCTCGAGGTCGAACAGCTTGAGCTGCGAGCTGGCATTCTGCTCGTATTGCGTGAAGAGTTTTCCGCTCCACACCGCCGCTCCCTGCAAGACGGCGTCGCTTTGCGGAATCAGCTCCTTCCAGTTGTCGCGGTCGTAGTCTCCGGCCTGGGTCGCAAACACGCGGTAGCGCGGAGCGTCTTCATTGGTCGTGATGTAAACCCGTCCGTCATAAACTGACGCCCGATACAAAAAGTTCTTGCCGGTAGTGATGCGACTAGGTGGCTTGTCCGACTTCAAATCCATCAAAAAAAGTTCAGACTTAACCCAGCCCTGCTCCACCGTGATCAGCAGCCAGCGCCCGTCATTCGAGAGATCCACGTTGGGCCAGTCTTCCGGATCGCGCCCTTCGCCAAAAACAAGTGGATCGGTTTCGGGATCGGCGCCCAATTCGTGATAGAAAACGTGGCGGTTGTATACCTCCTGTCCTTCGGCGACGTCGCCCTTTTTCGGATAGCGCGTGTAGTAGAAACCGGAGTTGTCGTGCGTCCACGCAATGCTGGCCGCCCGCGTACGGTCGATGACGTCGCCCAGCGCGTTGCCGCTCTTGGTTTCGATGATGTGCAGTGTGCTCATCTCCGAGCCGCCGGGAGAAATGCCGTAGGCAACGTACTTTCCGTTTTCCGAAGGCTGGTACCAATCCAGCGCAATAGTTCCGTCGGCAGCCAGTTGATTGGCGTCAAGCAGCACGCGGTCTTTGCCGTCTACGCTTTCGCGGACATAAAGCACCGGCTGGTTCTGCATGCCCTCGCGCTTGGTGTAAAAGTAATACTTGCCCGCGATGTGCGGGGCGTCGATGCTGCCGATGCTCAACAGTTCGGTCAGCCGCTTGTGAATCGCGTCGCGCCCCGGCAAAGGATCGAGCAGCGCGCGAGTGTAAGCCATTTCTTCTTCCACCCACTTCTTGGTTGCAGGGCTACTGCCGTCTTCGAGCCAGCGGTAGTTGTCGACAATCCTGACGCCATGCAGAGTCTCCGCCACCGCCTGCACCGCAGCTTTCGGCGGCCCCGCCGCTCCCGCGGAAGCAGACGAAGCCGCCGATGCAGGCGAAGACGAGGAG
>JBAVAV010000515.1:0-1783 GCA_049585895.1 Candidatus Sulfotelmatobacter sp.
CGTCGCAACGCTCAAATTGTGTTTGGTTAGCAGACTCATGGGTTTTTCTCCGTTTTCAAGTTTATGTACGTACGACAGATTTTGTCAATTGCGATGGGGTGAAATTAGTTCTTGATATCCGCGCCGCATTGCTTGCAGTAGGGAACGCCGTTCTGGACCGACCTACGGCCCGTATGAGCGCATTCTTCGGCCGCCGTTTCGTCGCGATAGTGGCGTTTGGCGCGATTTAGCGCGGACTCGAAGCCTTCAAAATCTCCCGTAATGTAGTCCTCCAGGTGCATCAAGTCGCACAGCAAATCGGAGAGCGCGTCCCCGTCATCCGTGCCGGTCGCGTTCTGAAATGCCGCGAGCGCGACTAGCGCCCACTCCGACCGCTCGCGGTTCTGTCCGTCGGGATCGCCTTGCTTAGTCTTGGGTTTTGTCCGTAGTTTGTATTTCATTGGTGTCGTCCTTGGTCTGTCATCTTCAGGCGCGGCGGACCAATGCCGCGCGATAGCGGGCGAAGCGCCCGCTATTTCGACTAGTCTTCTTCAGTTTCTTCGTCCTCGCCCCAAGGTAAATTCGCCAGGGTGTCGGTCCAGCCCTGCTCGACTTCCTCGGGCGTCATCGCGGCCATGCGATCCAATCGTTCGCGCTCGCGGACGATGTGTTCCTCGAACGTCTCCGCGATGTGCGGCTTCCAGTCGTCCGCCGCGCCGCGCACGCTGGCCACAATCTCTATGGCGTCCTCTTCCGATTCGGCCATGACGTAATCGCCCGTGATAGACGAATCGTCGTCGCCATTGATGTAACAGCCTTCGATTACGTAGCGTTGGTTTGCCATCTAGTTTTCCTCCCCAATATTCAGGCGCTCGCAGAGCGCGTCAATCTCTTCCGCCTTCATCGGCTCCAGCTCGCCCGCGTCGGTCGCAATGTCCTGCTCATGCCCGCCGGACATTAGCCCTTCCCGCTGCCAGTAGCGCAGCGCCGCTAGTACGGTCGCTAGTTCGCGACGGTCCAGCTCGCGCGGCCTGGCGGCCGCCGCCGCCGGTTCAATCGCCGCCCCGCAATAGGCGCATTCGCCCGATGGTCCCGGGTCGAATCCGCATTCGCCGCACTTAGGGCGCAGTAGCTCGCCCGTAGCGCCCGTCAGCATGTCTATCGCGACGCCGGCGGCCACTTCGTTCCAGCCCGCGGTCCAAGCCAATGCCGCCTCTCGCGTCATCGGCCAATTGGCCGTGTCTTTGGTCGTCCAGCCGTTCGCATCGAAGTCGTATTCGTCGCGAGCGCAGGTTCCGCCGCTAACCGAAATGCGTGCGCCTTCCAGCGACGCAACGACGCTGTTTGTTTTAATCGCGTGTTCGTTTGTCATAAGTTGGGTGTCTCCCGTCGCCTCGCGGCGATTCGGCCAATCCCCATTGGCCATCGTCAGGGGAGTTATTCTTCGTCTTCCGTGCGCGGACGGCCCGCGAAATCGCAGGCCGAATCGTGCGTGTCGCCGCACCAACCACGATCCGCGCAGTCGCAAGCTTTTTGGTGAATCGTCAACTCGCCCGCGCTCAACTTGTCCAAGACCATATCCAGACAGCGGATCTTATCGCCCACGGTCCCGGGCATCGCCCGTAACCCATCGGCCAATATCGCCGCAATCTCGCCCCAGGCTCTGTTTTTCGGTATCTCGATTCGCATGACTAGTTCGCCCTCTCCGTCATTTCGCGCTCGTAAGCCGCCGCGCCTCGGCAATCAGCTCGCACAATACCGACTCGGCGTCGAATTGCTCGTCAGGCTCAAATGGCAGGTGCTC
>JBAVAV010000516.1:0-8197 GCA_049585895.1 Candidatus Sulfotelmatobacter sp.
CGCTACGACGGCGATCACTTGGGGCGCGTCGAGTTTGCCGCGAACACGGGCGACTTTTACCGCAAGAACATTCTTTTTCCGTTTTTCGAGCAATATCTAAAAGGTACTGGCGATGCGAAATTGCCGAAAGCTTACGTGTTCGAAACCGGGACGAATGTGTGGCGGCGCTACGATGCCTGGCCTCCAAAGAACGCTGAGCCGAAGACCTTATATTTCCATGCGAATGGAGTACTTTCATTTGAAGCGCCGGCCGCGGAGTCGCCCTCGTTCGATGAATACGTGAGCGATCCTGCCAAGCCCGTGCCTTTTGTGAATTACGTTTCGCAGAATGTGCCGCAGGAATATATGGTTTCCGACCAGCGCTTCGCGGCGAGCCGTACGGATGTCCTGGTGTATGAAACGCCCGTTCTGCAGGAGGATGTCACCGTAGTCGGACCCATCTCACCACGACTTTTTGTATCGACCAGCGGTACCGATTCTGATTTTGATGTGAAGTTGATCGACGTTTATCCGCCGGACTATTCGGACAGCAAACTGGACAAGCCGAAACCGGAGGACGCGGCGAAACCCAGAACCGATGTGCCTCCTCCGCAATACACCATGGGCGGCTACCAGCAACTGGTGCGTGGCGAGCCTTTTCGGGGGAAGTTCCGTCACAGCTTTGAGAAACCGGAGCCGTTCACTCCCGGCAAGGTCGAAGAAATCAATTTCACCATTCAGGACGTGAACCACAGCTTCCGCCGAGGTCACCGCATCATGGTACAGATCGAAAGCTCATGGTTCCCGCTCACCGACCGCAACCCGCAGACCTTCGTTAATATTCCCGACGCCAAGCCGTCGGACTTCGTCAAAGCGACGGAGCGCGTTTATCACACCAAGGGACAGGCTTCAGGGATTGTAGTTGGGGTGATGCCGAGTCCGGGGACCGCGGAAGAGAAGCAAAAATAGTAATTGACTGATCTCGCTGTCCTTACTACAATGTAAGGAATATGCAAGAACGAAAGGATACTTCTTGGCAGCCGCGACCATAACTTCCAAAGGGCAAATCACTATTCCAATTCAAGTGCGCGACGCGCTGGGACTGAGTGCCGGCGACCGGATTGAGTTTGTCGAAACGCAGAAAGGTGAGTTCGCCATCGTCCCTGCCACTCGCTCCGTGCGGGAACTGAATGGCATGTTCAAGGGCAGGCGGAGGAAGCCCGTATCCATTCAGGAAATGAACGCAGCCATTGCCCGGCGCGCCTCCGAATTGTTCAGATGATTGGGCTCGATACGAACGTCCTAATCCGTTATCTCACCCACGACGATCCCCTCCAAACTGCGGCCGCTGTGAAGCTTATACAGGCACTTAGCCCCGATGAGCCGGGATTTCTTTCGACCGTGGCTGTGGTGGAACTGGTCTGGGTTCTCCAAGCCTCTTACGGCTTCGAAAAGAATGAAATCGAGTCAGTGCTGGAGACTTTGCTGCGCAGCAAGGATCTCGTGATTGAACGCGCAGGAAGCGTCGAGCAGGCGTTACGCGGTTTCAAGGCCAGTCGCGCCGATTTTTCCGACTGCCTGATCGAACGCATCGGTCACGCTTCCCAGTGCCAGTACACTGTGACCTTCGACAAGAACGCCGCAGCGACGGCGGGTATGCGATTGCTCCGCTGAGAGGCAGCCGGGCGGCTCACTCACACTACCCCGAACCATTCCTCCACCACCCGCATGTCCGTAGTCTTCTTGTAGTTCGGCAAACTCTCCACGAACACGCGGCCGTATTGCTTTTTGAGAATGCGATTGTCGAGCAGGCAGAGAAGTCCGCGGTCGTGCAGCGAGCGGATGAGGCGTCCGAAGCCCTGTTTCAATGTGATCACCGCGGCCGGCACCTGATATTGAAAAAACGCGTTGCCGCCGTCGGCGTCGATGGCCTTCACTCGAGCTGCCACTACGGGGTCGCTGGGCACGGCGAACGGCAGGCGGTCAATGATGACGCAACTAAGTTGCTCGCCCTGCACATCGACGCCTTGCCAAAACGACGAAGTTGCGAACAACACAGCATTCGGCGTCAGCCGGAACTCCTCAAGCAGCGCGCTCTTGGGCGCATCCCCCTGACGAAGCACGGGAAACTCCAGCACGCTCAGCAACCGCTGGTAAACCTCGTTCATCTGGGCGTAGCTGGTGAAGAGCACAAACGCGCGCCCGCGGGTAATCTCCAACAGTTTGCGGATGCGCTCCGCCGCCTGCACGGTGAACTGCGGTGTTCGCGGATCGGGCAGGTCTGGCGGTACGTAAAACAGCGCCTGGCTTTCGTAGTCGAAGTGCGAGGGTAGCACCGACTCGCGCGCGTGCTCCATTCCCAGGCGCTGCCGGATGTAAGCAAATCCCCCGCCTACGGCGAGCGTGGCGGAGGTCAGCACCGCGCATTCCAGTTTCGACCACAGGCATTCGCGCAGGATGGGACCTACGTCAATCGGCGTGGCCTGCAGAAAAACATTTTGCCGGCCGCTCTCACTGCGAATGCCCGAAGCAGTTTCCTTACGCGGTGAATTCGTTCTTCCGCGGCCGCCGCGGCGCTCGATCCAGAAGACCGTATTGCGATCCTCCGACTCCATGGCGAAGCCGAGTTGCACCTGAATCTCCTGCGCCCGGCGCACAAAGTTGAAAACCTCTTCCGGTTTCTGCGGCAGGCCTTCGAGTTCGCCCGCCAGCCGCGTCAGCGCCTGATTTAGCGCAAGGAACTCGTCGCCGTTTTCTTCCAGAAACTCGCGGCGACTCTCGAAGGCAAACCGGCCATCGCCGGGAGGCAGCAGCGAAAAGAAGAACTGTGAGCGCTCGCGCAGACTCCCGATGGCTCCGGAGAGAGAAGCCGATATCATGCGGTTATGCTGCAGCGCAGCCTCGACATCCCGCGCCAAATCTTCCACGCGCAGGTTGCTTACGGAAATGCCGAAGTAGTTCCCCGCAACGTCTTCCAACTCGTGGGCCTCGTCGAAAATTACCGCTGCCGCTTCCGGCAAAATGCCCGCGTCGGGCGCGCCCTCCGCCTGCAGCTTGATGGCGTGGTCGGCGAAGAACAGGTGATGGTTGACGATGATGATGTCGCTCTCGAGCGCGCGGCGGTGCATCTCCGTAATAAAGCACCGCTCCCACTGGCTGCATTTCTGTCCGGTACAGGCTTCTGAGCGAGCGTCGAGCTTGTGCCAAAGCAGGCTGGCTTCGGGCAGTTCGGCGACTTCGGCGCGATCGCCGGTTTGGGTAGTTTTCTCCCATGCCACGACCGCGCTGTATTGCTCAATCTCGTCAAGGCCGTTAAGCACAGGCTGATCCGTAAGGTCGTAAAGTTTCTTGCGGCACAAATAGTTGTTACGGCCCTTCATATAGCAGACGGACAGCTTGCGCGGACTTTCTCCATCGGTTGCCGCGGCACCAAATAACGCCTGCTCCAGGAACGGAATGTCTTTATAGAAAAGTTGCTCCTGCAGATTCTTAGTGCCGGTCGAGATGATGACGCGCTTACCCGATCGAATCACCGGCAGCAAGTACGCCAGTGTCTTTCCCGTGCCCGTGCCGGCTTCCACAATCAGGTGACGTTTTTCTTCCAGCGCCTGCTCGACGGCCTGGGCCATCTGCAATTGCCCGCGGCGAAATTCATAGGCGGGATGAGTGCGCGAGAGCACGCCGCCCGGCGCGAAGAATTGATAGAGAGAGGCCTCCTTGCCGCTGGGAGGGGAATGGGTTGAGGTCGTCGAAGCCATGCAGTCTCTATAATACGAGTTCCGGTCGAAAGCGCCGCCGATGCTAATGTGGGGAACCCGCCGCCCTCGGCTATCTCCATTTAGGATTCAGGCAAGCCAACTTTGACTCAACCCACTTACAACTCGAGCAGCACCATCGCCACGAACGCGGCCGGCATTCCTACAATCGCGATTGTGGGACGCCCGAACGTGGGCAAGTCCACGCTGTTCAACCGCATCGTCGGCTCACGCCGCGCCATTGTCGGCGACGAGCCCGGCATCACGCGCGACCGCCTTTATAGCGAAGCGGAATGGCGCGGCCGCCGCCTGCGCATCGTCGACACCGGCGGCATCCTGCCCGAGGAAAAAGACTTCATTCCTTCGGAAATCTTCCGGCAAGCGCGCGTCGCGTTCGATGAAGCCTCCGCGATCATCATGGTTATCGACGGACGCGCCGAACTCTCCGGACCCGACCTCGAACTGGTCCGGCTGTTGCGTAAAACCGACCGGCCGCTTTTTCTCGCCGTCAATAAAGTTGACAGCGAGAAGCAATCATCTCTCATCGACGACTTCCATCGCCTTGGAATCCGCGACATGTTTCCAATCTCAGCCGAGCACGGCCGCGGCGTGGACGACCTGTTGGATGCAGTGCTGGGAATTTTGCCGGAGCCAGCGGCCCCCAATGAAAGTAGCGCCGGCGCCCCGCTGGCTGTCGCGAGAGCGTCCCGCTCTCGCCGTCAACACCACCCGGAATTATCCACTTCCACCACAGACCCGAACGATCCAGCCAACGACGAACGACAAACGGCCAACGACGACGCTCTCACCTACGAAACCAAAGTAGCGATCATCGGCCATCCCAATGTAGGCAAGTCGACTTTGCTGAATCGCTTAACCGCCTCCGACCGCGCGATTGTGTCGCCCATCCCCGGCACCACGCGCGATGCCGTTGACGAAATCGTGGAGCGCCACGGACGCCGTTTCCGCTTCATCGACACTGCCGGCATTCGCCGCAAAGGCAAAACTCATCTCATGGCGGAAAAACTTTCGGTCGTCATGGCGCGCAAGCATCTCGAAGGCGCCGACATCGCGCTGCTGGTCATCGACGCAACCGAGGGCGTCAGCCAGCTTGACGCCGCCATTGCCGGATACGCCCACGAAAGCGGGCGTTCGGTAATCATCGTGGTCAACAAATGGGATCTCGTGACCAGTGGCGAGTTGAAACCAGGCAGGCCGTCAAAAGCCATGCGCATGCGGGAGAGCAAGCGTCCCGGGGACCGCGACGCCTACGAAGAACGCCTGCGCTACGATCTTAAATTTCTCAACTACGCGCCCATCCTATTCATCTCCGCAAACACAGGCAAAGGCGTCGAGAAAATATTGCCGCTGCTCGAGGAAGTCGCCACGGAGCGCCGCAAGCGCGTCACCACATCCCAGATGAACCGCTTCCTCGAAACCGTGGATTTCGACCGCGCCTCCGTGCCCATGCGGTCGCGGGTGAAAATCCTCTACATGACGCAGGCCTCGGTCGCCCCGCCCACGTTCGTGCTCTTCACCAACCGGGCTGTAAAGCTGCATTTTTCTTACCAGCGTTTCTTGGAGAATCAGATCCGGGAGGCCTTCGGGTTTTTGGGGACGCCGATTTGGATTAAGAACCGGGCTAGGAATTCGTAGATCTGAAAAGCCTATGTAGGGGCAGCGGGCTGTCCGTCCCGCGAAGTCAGCGGCTTTCTCGGCTGGGCTCCATTACTCCACCGCTCGATCCTTGGTCAGTAGTCCTACGCGTTGCACGCCCGCGTGATGAGCTACGTCAATCACGTCGGCCACGTACTCGAAATTAACATCGTCGTCGCCGCGGACGAATACCACTTTCTCCGCGCGCTTCAGAAAAATCTCTGCCACCCGCGTCTCCAGATCCACGCGCTTCACTTCTTCCTGATTGATCTTCAATATCGGCGGCTGATCCGTCGCGGTCCACACGACTTGGATGACGACCGTGCGCGGCTGCGAAATATTCGCCGTCTGTTTCGCATCCGGTTGCGGAATCTGCGCCTGCTCTCCTTTTTCCTGCTCACTCGCCACCACGATCATGAACACGATAATCAGCGTCAGCAGTACATCGATCAGCGGCGTGACGTTAATCTGCGGCTTGGACGGACCCCCGCCTGCCATTGAGAAAGACATAGGAAGTTGCTCCTCGCGGGCACGCGCGTGTCTGCAAGGTCAGACACCTGGGCCGGGTCTGGAGTTCCATGGTGGAGCGCAGCAATGAGTAATCGCCTGTGCCGGATGCCGGCGAAAGCAGATTCCACGCTTCGCTCGGAATGACACCCATGTAGTCTGAAAGGCGATGTTGCGTCTTGCTGCCGCAGCCGTGCATGATGAAACAAAGGGGTCGCACAAAGCGGCCTAACTAAACCGCCCCATGAAGCAATCGCGCACCGCCCTTATCGTCTTTTTCGCCGCGCTCCTTCGCGTTTTTGCCGCACCCGCTGGCGCGCAGGACAACTACGAAATCCAGGTCTACGGCGTTGACACGGTTGCGCCCCACTCCACAATGGTCGAAATTCATTCCAACTTCACGGTTGACGGCAGCAAGAAGGTGCAGGACAGGGTCCTGCCCACCAACCACGCCGAACACGAGACACTGGAAATTACGCAGGGAATCAACGGCTGGTCCGAAGTTGGCTTCTACGTTTTCTCGAGCATTCAGCCCGACGGCGGCTGGCAGTGGGTAGGCGATCACATCCGCCCGCGCGTGCGCATTCCGGAAAAATGGCACTGGCCCGTAGGCCTGAGCTTGTCAAATGAAATTGGTTATCAACGTCACGCTTTTTCCGCCGACACCTGGACCTGGGAAATCCGCCCCATTATCGACAAGAAAATCGGACCCTGGTACTTGAGCTTCAACCCCACGCTCGACCGGTCTTTCCACGGCCCGGGCGTGAACCAGGGCGTGGAATTCTCCCCCAACGTGAAAGTCAGCTACGATTTCACCAAGAAGATTGCCGGCGGCCTGGAGTACTACGCCGCTTATGGACCGCTCACCGGTTTTGACGCGCTGAAAGATCAGCAACAACAGTTCTTTCCTTCCATCGATGTCGATTTCGGGCCGCAGTGGGAGTTTAACTTTGGAGTGGGCGTCGGCGCTACGGGCTCGACCGATCATCTGATCGTCAAATGCATTGTCGGCAGACGCTTTTCATGGCCGCACGGCAAAGAGTAGTGCCCGGCATGTAATTGCAGGCAGGATTTTGCTCGCCATACTGATCATTGACCACTCTATTCGTATCTCAGCGCTTCCACCGGATTCAGCCGCGACGCCCGCAGCGCCGGAACCAGTCCGCTGATCACGCCGACCACCAGCAGCACCGCGCCCGAAAGCATCACGGTCACCATCGAGATGCGCAGGTGAATGTCGCCCTGGCCGGAATCGTCTTCAAAAAGGGGGCCCATCATGGGCAGCGTTCCGACAGCCCATGCGATAAGGTACGAGAGCAGCACGCCGATTGCGCCGCCCAGCAGCATGATCAGCAACGTTTCGGACAGAAATTGCAGCTTGATGTGCCGCTTGCGCGCGCCCAGCGCCCGCCGCAGGCCGATCTCACGGATGCGCTCATCCACAGAAACCAGCATGATATTCATGACTCCCACCCCGCCGATACCCAGCGTAAGCGTGCCGATGAACGCGAGCAACACCTGCAGGCCGATGGTCAGCGCGTCGATCACCGGGCGAAACTCGTCCCGCCCGAACATCTGAAAAGCCTTGGGATCAGTCGGCGAGAAACCTTGTCGCGTCGCCACAGCGGCCAGCACTTGCGCCATGGCTTTCTTTTCAAACTGCGGGGCTACCGGCTCAAACACCATCACCGCGGCATAGCGCGTATTCCACAAGTCGCCCGCGGTCGAGTACGGAATCCACGACGATTCATCGTCGCTGCTGAAATAATTGCTCAGTTGAATCTTGCGCGCCATCACGCCGATTACGGTAAAGCGGACACCACTCACCTGCACCGTTTCGCCTACTGCCGGCCGCCCGCTGAATAGTTGTTCTCGAAGCCGCCCTCCGAGAAAAATCACGCGCCGCCGTTCCAATTCGTCCTGCGAGTCGATCCAGCGGCCTTCCGACGGCACTTCGTTGCGCATCTCGCCATATTCCGGGCATACTCCACGCACCGCCGCCGTTCCCACCATGCGGTCGCCATAAGCAATTCCCGGCCGGTGCACCGTTTCGCGGCAGACATGCCGAACCAGGGGTGCCGTGGCTTTCACCATGTCGATGTCGGCTTGTTCGATCACAACCTTCTTTCCCGCACGCTGTCCACCCGGCTGCTCACTGGTCTGGGCCGGCCAGCAGATCACCACGCTTTTGCCGAAGGCATCAAACCCATGCACCAGAACGCTGCGAAAGCTGTTTCCGTAAGCGATGAGCAGCGTGACCGTGGCAATCCCCCACACAATTCCCAGCATGGTGAGAAGGC